>NZ_VMMJ01000013.1:0-183071 GCF_013277145.1 Streptococcus sp. 3705
CATTTTTAGATAGAAGAAAATAGTGCGAACGTAGTTCAGTGGTAGAACACCACCTTGCCAAGGTGGGGGTCGCGGGTTCGAATCCCGTCGTTCGCTTAGAGAGGCCGGGGTGGCGGAACTGGCAGACGCACAGGACTTAAAATCCTGCGATTGGTAACGATCGTACCGGTTCGATTCCGGTCCTCGGCATAATATAATGAGCACCCTTAGCTCAACTGGATAGAGTACCTGACTACGAATCAGGCGGTTAGAGGTTCGACTCCTCTAGGGTGCATTTTTCTATTTAACTCGGGAAGTAGCTCAGCTTGGTAGAGTACTTGGTTTGGGACCAAGGTGTCGCAGGTTCGAATCCTGTCTTCCCGATACATGGCGGTGTAGCTCAGCTGGCTAGAGCGTCCGGTTCATACCCGGGAGGTCGGGGGTTCGATCCCCTTCGCCGCTATAATGATCTTGTCGGACCTTTAGCTCAGCTGGTTAGAGCTCTCGGCTCATAACCGAGTGGTCGTAGGTTCAAGTCCTACAAGGTCCATTTGAATATTGGAGGATTACCCAAGTCCGGCTGAAGGGAACGGTCTTGAAAACCGTCAGGCGTGTAAAAGCGTGCGTGGGTTCGAATCCCACATCCTCCTTTTATATTAACGCGGGATGGAGCAGCTCGGTAGCTCGTCGGGCTCATAACCCGAAGGTCGTAGGTTCAAATCCTGCTCCCGCAATAAGGCTCGGTAGCTCAGTTGGTAGAGCAATGGATTGAAGCTCCATGTGTCGGCGGTTCGATTCCGTCTCGCGCCATTTTTACTTATAGTATGTATGCGGGTGTAGTTTAGTGGTAAAACTACAGCCTTCCAAGCTGTTGTCGCGAGTTCGATTCTCGTCACCCGCTTTGAACTTTGTTCAAATTACCAAGTTTTTAACTTGGGCGCGTAGCTCAGGTGGTTAGAGCGCACGCCTGATAAGCGTGAGGTCGGTGGTTCGAGTCCACTCGTGCCCATTAATTGGAGAATTACTCAAGAGGCTGAAGAGGACGGTTTGCTAAATCGTTAGGTCGGGTAACTGGCGCAAGGGTTCGAATCCCTTATTCTCCGTTTTAATGAGAGTTTGTAACTCTCTTTTTTACTTTTAGAGACAATAAAACTTCAAATCTGTAAAACTTAATTGCATTACTAATCTGAAGTTATTTTTATATCGTTTATATTATAATTGTGTTATTTCACTTCCAACCCTTGAGTGAAATTTCTCCGCTATTGAGCCAGATTTCTTTTCCGTTATCACATTGAACTAAAAGTTTACCACTTTCAGAGATGTCTTTAGCAAGTCCCTTGTAGTCTTTTTGATCTAGTGTGAAAGTAACTTCTTTTCCTAGAACGAATGACTGTTTTTTATATAGGTATAATAACTCATCTGCTGGTGTTTCGAAGAAAGCACGCCAGATTTCTATGATTAATTCATTCCTTGTTATTGGAGCTGTAGTTTTAAATAAGCTAGCAGCTTTTTCTTTTAACTCTTGTGGGAAGTCATTAATAGTAAAGTTGATTCCTACTCCAATAATGATATCTGTGACTAAGCCTGTTTCTACAGAGGTCATTGCTTCAGTGAGAATTCCTCCAATTTTATGATTGTTTAGGTAGATATCATTGACCCATTTTATGTCGACATCTATTAATGTTAGGTTCTTAATGGCTTTGTAGATAGCTCCTGCTACAAGTAGTGTGTAGGATGGTAATTGGTCATAGGGGAGATTTGGTTTAAGATGGAGTGTCATATAAATGCCACCTTGTGGTGAGTAGAAAGAACGTTGAAATCGACCTCGGCCTGCTGTTTGATAGGAAGCTATATAGAGGGTGTTTGCTTCATTTCCTAAATCAATTGCTTCTTTTGCATCTAGTTGTGTTGATTTTGTTTCGGGTTTAAAGCTGACTTTAATTGGAAGATTTTCTTCTAGAAGTTCTGGAAGAATAAGGTCTCCATTCACCAGTTTATAGCCTTTGTTTTTGATACTATCAATTTCAATGCCTTCTTGTTCTAACCGCTTGATGGCTTTCCAAATTGATGTTCGGGTCAGTGATAGTTCTTCTGCAATTTTTTCTCCGCTTATATAGTCGGTTTCTTTAGCTAGAATCTGATAGACAGCTTGGTAGGATTTCATAGTGTTTCCTTTCTCACTAGTTGGTATTGAGAGTATTCTTTTCTTGTATGACTTGGAGTCTGATTAAAGTATTGTTTATAGGCTTTAGAAAAATGTAGTGGATCTGAAAAACCTACCGAGTATGCAATTACCTTGATGGACTCTTGGGTATTTTCGAGAAGTTGTTTAGCTCGGTGCATTCGAACGTAGAGTAGGTATTCTTTAGGTGATAAGGTATTAAATTCTTTGAATACACTTGATAAGTAGCTCCTGTGAACGGATAGTTCTTTTGCTAAATCTTGGATTGTAAGTGATTGAGGATAGTGGCTATCAATTAATCTTTTGCATTCAAGATAGAGTTGGTGGGTTGATGAAATATTATTTTTTTTCTGATTGGGAGCAATAGTTCCCAGATGAAACATCAGTTCATGGAGCTGTCCCATGATATGGAGTTGAGCTAATTCATTTGATTTTGTAATCTGAGCGAAGCGGACAATGTCTGAGATGAGTTTTGCAGTAGACTGGGTATGACAAGTTTCAGATTGGATGAGATAGGATTGGTCAGAAATTTGAGAAAGAGCAAAATAATCAGGAGCTTTCCCTCCAGTGATTCCCAACCAGTAGTAGGCCCAAGGTTCTTTACTATCTGCTTGATAAAAGGTTAGTTCCTATGGTTTTAATAGAAAGAAATCTCCTTCTTTTAAATCAACAATTTTACCCTTGTAATGAAATTTTCCTTGTCCTTTAGTAATGTAATGTAGAACGTATGTATCACGAATGGCTGGACCAAAAGAGTAATTTGGTGTGCATTCCTCATATCCATAAAAGCTTAAGGAAAGGTCAATTGTTCCAGTCTGGTATTCTGAAAAAACTAGCATGTGCTACCTCCTACCTAACATTTTACCATATTCTTGAGACATTTTTCTATTTTGGAAAGCGATTTCAGATGATAAAATAGAATCAATAAAGTGATGAGGTGAAGTAAATGGGAGTTAGGCTAGAGAATAATCTATTTTATGTTGAGAGTAAAAATTTAAGTTTGATTATTGAAAATCGAAATGGCTACTTACTTTTGAAACATTTAGGAAAGACTATTAAGAACTATAAAGGTTGCAATAGTGTTTATGAACGAGACCATGCCTTTTCAGGGAATCCAACGGCTAATAATAGAACCTTTAGTTTAGATACTCAGCGTCAGATTTTCGGACAACATGGCTTAGGAGATTTTAGGAAACCAACTATACAGGTTCAGCATAGTGTAACTGAAGTAACAGACTTTCGATTTGTAGAAGCAAAGATTTTAAAAGGTCAGAATGGTCCACAGGGATTACCTTCTCCGCATAGCATGGACGATACAGAGACCCTTGCTTTGATGTTAGAAGATTCTAAGGCTCAACTTAGCCTGACTTTGTATTATACTGCTTTTGATAATGATGCGACAATTGCTAGCTACAGTAAATTAGAGAATAATAGTAATCAGGAAGTTGTCATCCATAAAGATTTTTCTTTTATGGCTGATTTGCCAGCTGCAGCTTACGAAATCGTAACTCTTCAGGGTGCTTATGCTCGCGAAAAGACTGTCAGACGTCAACAGGTAGAACAAGGAATCTTTTCGATTAGTTCGAACCGCGGTGCTTCTGGTCATGCTCAAACACCAGCTCTTCTACTATGTGATCAAGGAGTCACAGAGGATGCTGGGAATGCACTTGCTATTCAACTAATGTATAGTGGAAACTTTGAAGCTTTTGTTCAAAGGAATCAATTGAATGAAGTTCGACTGGCGATTGGGATTAATTCGGAAAACTTTTCTTGGAAGTTAGACCCTGAGGAATACTTTGAAACACCAGTAGCTTTAGTGACCTATTCAGATAAGGGATTAACTGGTATTAGCCATGAAAGTCAAAATTTTGTACTGAAGCATATTCTGCCAAGTAAATTTTCTAAAAAAGAACGTCCAATTCTAATCAATAACTGGGAAGCAACCTACTTTGACTTTCAGAGAGAAAAACTGTTAGAGCTGGCTGATGAAGCTAAGAAAGTTGGTATTGAACTTTTTGTATTGGATGATGGATGGTTTGGCAATCGCTTTGATGATAATCGTGCTTTAGGTGATTGGATTGTTAATGAGAAAAAACTGGGTGGTAGCCTAGAAAGTCTGATTTCAGCTATCCATGAAAGAGGTCTACAGTTTGGACTTTGGTTAGAACCGGAAATGATTTCTGTAGATAGTGATTTGTATCGTAAACATCCTGACTGGGCTATTCAGGTTCCAGGATATGAGCATACTTATTCTCGGAATCAATTAGTACTTAATCTTGCCAATCCTCAGGTAGTAGAATACTTGAAAAATGTCTTAGATCAACTCCTATCTTATCATGAGATTGATTATATTAAATGGGATATGAATCGTAATATGACCAACCTAGGAAATGGCTTTACTTATCTAGAGACAAAGATGCAATCTCATCAGTACATGTTGGGGCTTTACGAACTCGTTTCTTATCTGACAGAGAAGCACAGCCATATTCTCTTTGAGTCCTGCTCTGGTGGTGGTGGACGAAATGATCTGGGTATGATGCGCTATTTCCCACAAGTCTGGACTAGTGATAATACTGATGCTATTGCACGTTTACCAATTCAATACGGTTCATCTTATCTCTATCCAACCATTTCTATGGGGGCTCATGTGTCAGCAGTACCGAATCATCAGATGGGGCGAACGACACCATTAGAAACACGTGGTCATGTAGCAATGATGGGAAATTTGGGATATGAGCTTGATTTGACAAGTTTATCAGATGAAGAGAAAGCTGAGATTGCTAATCAGGTGAACTTGTATAAAGAATTACGACCAGTAGTTCAGTTAGGACAACAGTATAGGTTAATCAATCCCGAGTCTGCATCCAATGAAGCAGCTGTACAATTTAATTACAAAAATCAAACGATTGTAACCTACGTTCGCGTTTTGTCAGTTGTAGAGACCATGGAAACAACTTTAAAGTTAAAAGATTTGGATGAAGAGGGACTGTATGAATTACAGGAAAATGGAGAAGTTTACTCAGGTGCAGAACTCATGTATGCAGGCTTAACTGTTATCTTATCCCAAGGAGATTTTTTGAGTAGACAGTATATTTTTAGAAGACTATAATAAAGGTGTATAAATTTATAAAGGAGGCTTTCCAATGAAATGGTATAAGAAAGCAGGTTTTCTTTTAGTCGCTGGGGCTAGTTTACTAGGTCTAGCAGCTTGTGGTCAGAATAATCAATCGACTGATGGAAAGGTAACGATTGAATTTTTTAACCAGAAGACCGAAATGGCGGATACTTTGCAAAAAATTGTAGATAATTTTGAAAAGGATCATCCTACTATTGATGTAAAACTGACGACTGTTCCGGCAGCTGGTATTGTTCTGAAGACTCGGATTTTATCAGGAGATGTTCCAGATATTGTTAATATCTATCCTCAAAATATGGATTTTCAGGAGTGGGCAAAAGCAGGTTACTTTGCAGATATGACAGGGAAATCTTATCTTGAGAATATTAAGAATGACTATGCAGAAAAGTATGCAATCAATAACAAGATTTATAGTGTGCCTTTAACTGCTAACCTTTATGGAATTTATTACAATAAAACAAAGTTTAAAGAATTAGGACTTGAGGAACCGAAGACTTTTAAAGAGTTTCAAGAGATTGTTAAAAAGATAAAAGATAGTGGGAATTCTCCGTTTGCAGTTGCAGGCAATGAAGGATGGACATTAAACGGTTATCACCAACTTTCTCTCATTACCATTACAGGCAGTGGAGACGCAGCTAATAACTATCTTCGCTTTTCAAAACCAAATGCTATTTCTGCAGATGATGCTATTTTAAAAGCAGATGCAGAACGACTAGATTTGTTGGCGGATAATGCTCAAGATGGATGGCGTGGTGCCTCTTATAATGATGCGGTGGTAGCATTCTCGAATGAAAAAGCCTTGATGATGCCGCAAGGATCATGGGCATTAGCGGCAATTAATCAACAGGATCCAAAATTTGATGTGGGGATGTTTGCCTTCCCAGGAGAAGAAGTAGGAAAAGAAGTCACTGTTGGTGCAGGGGACATGGCATTATCAACTTCAGCTACTACCAAACATCCTAAAGAAACCGAAGAATTTATCAGCTATATGACTAGTCCAAAAGCTATGCAAGCATATTATGATGTGGATGGATCACCAGTTGCTATAAAAGGTGTACAGGAAAAAGAAGATTCAGCACTTGCAGAGATTTCTAAACTAGCATTTACGGATAAACATTATGTTTGGTTGGGCCAATACTGGAATTCTGAAGAAGATTTTTTCAATCTAAGTGCAGGTTACTTGATGGATAAAAATCTGAAAAATATGGCAAACAATCTCAATGCTTTCTTTAATCCAATGAAGGCAGATTTGGACTAGAATAGGAGTTAAGATGATATGGCTATTCGAAAAATTTTAAATAAATACTGGGGTTGGACTTTTTTGCTCATCCCGCTTGCATTACAAGCTATCTTCTTTTACTTTCCGATGGTACAAGGTGCTTTCTATAGTTTGACTAACTGGACTGGATTGACCTATAATTATAAATTTGTTGGTCTGAATAACTACAAATTGCTGATGATTGATGGGAAATTCTTCACAGCCATAGCTTTTACTTTGATTTTAACCCTGGCATTGATTATTGGAGAGATTACAATTGGGATGGTTGTGGCTCGAGCCTTGAATTCTAAGATGAAAGGGCAAACCTTCTTTAGAGCATGGTTCTTTTTCCCAGCGGTTTTGTCTGGTTTGACAGTTTCCTTGATTTTTAAACAATTCTTCAACTATGGTCTTCCAACGATTGGAAAAATTTTAGGGATTAGTTTTTTACAAGAAAGTCTATTAGGAACACCAATCGGAGCGGTAGTGGCAACTATTTTTGTTCTTCTATGGCAAGGAGTAGCAATGCCAATTATTCTCTTTCTTGCTGGTCTTCAGAGTATTCCATCTGATATTTTGGAGGCGGCATCAATTGATGGTGCAACAAGCAAACAAACTTTTTGGAAAATTGAATTACCATATTTGTTGCCAACGATTTCTATGGTTTTTATCCTAGCTCTTAAGTCCGGTTTGACTGCCTTTGACCAAATTTTTGCTTTGACGAGTGGTGGTCCTAATAATGCTACAACGTCTCTTGGTCTTTTAGTCTATAACTATGCCTTCAAGAGTAATCAATATGGATATGCGAATGCAATTGCCTTGATTTTATTCTTAATTATTGGAATTGTTTCTCTGATCCAAATCAAACTATCAAAGAAATTTGAAATCTAATAGGGGAGTCTTACACATGAAAAAAGAAGAAAAATTGAATCAGTTTTGGAAGTATGTCCTCTTGATAGTAGGTGGTATTCTTATACTTGTTCCTTTGTTGGTAACGGTTTTTAGTTCCTTCAAGACAACCAAGGATATCATGAATCATTTCTTTAGTTTGCCCAATCCTTTTACATTAAGCAATTATGAACGATTGGTTTCGGATGGGATTGGAGGTTATTTCTGGAATTCAGCTGTTATTACGGTATTATCATTGATTGTAGTAGCCTTCTTTATACCAGCTGCAGCCTATTCCATTGCTCGAAATATGTCCAAGAAAAAAGCCTTTGCAATTATGTATTCGCTCTTGATCTTAGGGATATTTGTTCCATTTCAGGTGATTATGATTCCTATCACAGTTATGATGAGCAAACTCGGCCTGGCAAATATGTGGGGGTTGGTACTACTTTATCTAACTTATGCAATTCCACAGACCCTCTTCTTGTATGTCGGTTATATTAAAATCAGTGTACCAGATAGTTTAGATGAAGCTGCGGAAATCGATGGGGCTGATCGATTTACAACTTACCGTCGAATTATCTTCCCAATGATGAAACCCATGCATGCGACAACCATGATCATCAATGCCCTTTGGTTCTGGAATGACTTCATGTTGCCATTGTTGATTTTGAATAAGGATTCCAAGCTGTGGACTTTGCCTCTCTTCCAGTACAACTACCAAGGTCAGTATTTTAATGACTATGGGCCAAGTTTTGCATCCTATATTGTGGGAATTGTAACAATTACTGTCGTCTACCTCATCTTCCAAAAACATATTATTTCAGGAATGAGCAACGGAGCAGTGAAATAAGATACAAAGGGACGATTCAGCTTGCTGAAAATTTCTGTAGAAAAATAGGAAATTGACGTAGTGTGCTTGCACACAAGAAGATTTATCTTTTTTCCTAAGAAATTAGTCCCGTGTTCAATTCCGTATACGAAGGGACGATTCAGCTTATTGACAATTCAAGAAAAAAATAAAGTAGTACTTAGTTTATCACAGTCTATATTAATACGAGTTTGATGATAAACAGAGATTTAAAATGAATTTGATTTACGAAGCCAGGTCATATAAGACTTGGCTTCAATTAGAAAAAGGAGAGTAATGATGCCAATTCAGAATAAAACCATGTTGATTACCTATTCAGATAGTCTGGGAAATAATCTTAAAGACTTATATGAGAATTTGGAAGAGCATTTTGGAGATGCTATTGGGGGAGTTCACCTTCTACCATTTTTCCCATCAACAGGTGATCGTGGATTTGCGCCAGTTGACTACGACGAAGTGGACTCAGCTTTTGGTGATTGGGAGGATGTTAAGCGTTTAGGTGAGAAGTATTATCTTATGTTTGACTTTATGATTAACCATATTTCTCGTCAATCTAAGTATTATAAGGACTATCAAGAAAAACATGAAGCCAGTGAATTTAAAGATCTCTTTTTAAACTGGGATAAGTTTTGGCCAGAAAACCGTCCAACACAGTCTGATGTAGATTTAATTTACAAGCGTAAGGATCGTGCACCAAAGCAAGAGATTGTGTTTGAAGATGGTTCAGTGGAACATTTGTGGAATACCTTTGGTGAGGAGCAGATTGATCTTGATGTGAGCAAAGAAGTAACGATGGAATTTATCCGTAAGACCATTCAGCACTTGGCAAGTAATTGATGTGATTTGATTCGTCTAGATGCCTTTGCTTATGCAGTGAAGAAATTGGATACTAATGATTTCTTTGTAGAACCAGATATTTGGGATTTATTGGACAAAGTTCGAGATATCGCTGCTGAGTATGGGACAGAGCTTTTACCTGAGATTCATGAACACTATTCGATTCAGTTTAAAATAGCAGACCATGATTAC
This sequence comes from Streptococcus sp. 3705, assembly GCF_013277145.1. GTDB lineage: Bacteria > Bacillota > Bacilli > Lactobacillales > Streptococcaceae > Streptococcus. The sequence goes on from NZ_VMMJ01000013.1 coordinate 9,344, forward strand.
TATGTTTATGATTTTGCTCTTCCAATGGTGACACTTTATACTCTTTACAGTTCCAGAACAGAGCGTTTGGCTAAGTGGTTGAAGATGAGCCCGATGAAGCAATTTACGACGCTAGATACCCATGATGGGATTGGAGTAGTAGATGTCAAGGATATCCTGACCGATGAGGAGATTGATTATGCTTCAAATGAACTCTATAAGGTTGGAGCTAATGTCAAACGTAAGTACTCCAGTGCCGAGTATAATAATTTAGATATCTACCAAATCAATTCAACCTATTATTCTGCGCTTGGAGATGATGATGTTAAGTATTTTCTCGCTCGTCTAATTCAAGCTTTTGCTCCAGGTATTCCTCAAGTTTACTATGTAGGTCTATTAGCAGGCAAGAATGACTTGAAATTATTAGAAGAAACTAAAGAAGGTCGAAATATTAATCGTCATTACTATAGCAATGAGGAAATAGCAGAAGAAGTCCAACGTCCTGTGGTGAAGGCACTTCTCAATCTATTTTCTTTCCGTAATCGTTCAGAAGCATTTGATTTAGAAGGAACTATTGACGTTGAAACACCAACAGCCCACAGCATTGTAATCAAACGTCAAAATAAAGATAAGTCCGTAACAGCAGTAGCAGAAATTGATTTGCAAAATCAGACTTATCGGGTAATTGAGAACGGAATTAAAGTAACATTTTGAAGCCTTGATATGGTTGATAAAATAGGATTTTTATTTTGGAAAACGTTTCCTTTGTTTTCAAATTGCTAAAAAAGTGGTACAATATAGGATAGCTTACTATTATCTGAATCAACTGATTTGGAGAGAAAGGATTCATTTTGAAATCAATAGGCTTTATTGAAAAGCTGAGAGGGTTGTCTAGTAAAGAGCTGATTTTATTGGGAATTATCCTGAGTATCTTTTTACCCTTTTATCTTTTTGTAGTTGTATTCTGTTTATATATTATCAGTTTGATTTTTACAGGAGACATGAAAAGTATTCTTCAGAAAATGGGGGAGCATCCGATGCTGCTTCTTTTTCTTGGCTATAGTACTGTTATATCCGTTTTTGCACAAAATTGGATGGGAGTTGTGGCTTCAGTAGGAATTTTTCTATTTACTGTTTTCTTTTTGCACTATCAGTCGATTTTATCACATAAATTCTTTCGATTGATTTTGCAGCTCGTCTTGTTTGGTAGCGTCTTGTCAGCTGCTTTTGCGAGTTTAGAACATTTCCAAATTGTGAAGAAATTTAACTATGCTTTTCTTTCACCCAATATGCAGGTGTGGCATCAGAATCGTGCAGAAGTGACCTTCTTTAATCCTAATTATTATGGAATTATTTGTTGTTTCTGTATCATGATTGCCTTCTATCTGTTTACAACGACCAAGTTGAATTGGTTGAAAGTATTCTGTGTGTTTGCAGGCTTTGTGAATCTCTTTGGTTTGAACTTTACGCAAAATCGAACTGCATTTCCTGCTATTATCGCTGGAGCCATTATTTATCTCTTTACGACCATTAAAAACTGGAAGGCCTTTTGGCTTAGTATTGGGGTCTTTGCGATTGGCTTGAGTTTCCTCTTTTCCAGTGATCTAGGAGTTCGGATGGGGACTTTAGACTCTTCTATGGAAGAACGCATTTCTATCTGGGATGCTGGGATGGCCTTATTTAAGCAAAATCCTTTCTGGGGTGAGGGGCCATTGACCTATATGCACTCTTATCCTCGGATAAATGCTCCTTATCATGAACATGCTCACAGTCTATATATCGATACGATTCTGAGTTACGGAATTGTGGGGACTATTTTATTAGTTTTGTCTTCTGTTGCTCCTGTTCGCTTGATGATGGATATGAGTCAGGAGTCGGGGAAACGCCCGATTATCGGTCTTTATCTGTCTTTCCTTACAGTGGTTGCTGTACACGGAATCTTTGACTTGGCCCTCTTCTGGATTCAGTCAGGTTTCATTTTCTTGCTAGTTATGTGCAGTGTTCCATTGGAGCATCGAACGTTGGTATCGGACATGACGGATTAAGTTTATAAGATTAAAATCTTCTACCTTGGGTAGGAGGTTTTTTTACTGGGAAAAATTATTTCCAAATCGAAATAGTTGACAGTTGGAACGATGAGTGTTATAATTGTTTTATTCTTTTCGATATCGAAATAAATTGGAGGTGTTATGAAAGATAGTCATTTGCTAGCCCATCATATTCGTTTGTTGAATGGGCGGATTTTTCAAAAGTTACTGAGCCAAGATCCTGAAGCTCTTTATCGTAGTGAACAGGGTAAGATTTTAGCGGTTTTATGGAATAGTGAAACTGGCTGCGCAACTGCGACAGATATTGCGCTTGCGACTGGTCTTGCTAATAATACGCTGACGACTATGATAAAAAAGCTTGAGGAACAAAATCTTGTAACTGTTAGTCCATGTGGAGAAGACAAGCGTAAGAAGTATTTAGTTTTAACAGATTTGGGGCAGTCCCAGAAAGAAGTGGGACATCGTGTCAGTCAGAAATTGGATACGATCTTTTACAAAGGATTTTCAGAGGAAGAAATTAGGCAGTTTGAAGCCTTTCAAGAAAGAATTTTGGATAATCTGAAAGAGAAGGAAAATGAGGTTTAAATCATGTCACAACAAGTGAAAAATGCTCACAACCTATACATTCATGCCATTCAAGACGGACGAGTTGCTGAGGCTCAAGCCCAGTCTGTAGGGGATACTTATATCCAACACTCGACAGGTGTGCCTGACGGAAAAGAAGGGTTTGCGGCCTTCTTTGCAAATTTCTTCGAGCGTCATCCAGAACGTCAGATGAAGATTGTCCGCACTATTGAGGATGGCGATCTGGTCTTTGTTCATGTTCATCAATATCTGAATGGTGGGGAAGCTCAATGGGTAACGACAGATACTTTCCGTGCAGATGAGAATGGACGTATCGTGGAGCATTGGGACGTTATTGACTACTATCGAACACCTGAAAATGGTCAATTAGATCAAATTTTTGGAGATTTTGAAATCAAGGATTTAGACAAAACAGCAGAAAATAAAAAGTTGGTTCGCCGTTTCTTGACAGAAATTTTCCAAAATGGGGAACTGGAGCAGTGGAGTGATTATGTGGCAGATGATTTGATTCAGCATAATCATGAGATTGGACAAGGAAGTGTCGCTTATAAAAACTATGTGGCTGAACCTGGTGTCACTTTCGACTTTATTTTCCAACTATTAGGAAAAGGAAACTATGTGGTTAGTTATGGTCAAACTCAGATTGATGGCCTTGCTTATGCCCAGTACGATATCTTCCGTCTAGAAAATGGGAAAATTGTGGAGCATTGGGATAATAAGGAAATTATGCCAAAGGTTGAAGATTTGACCAACCGAGGAAAGTTTTAAATTGAGGACAAAGAATGATTGAATACAAAAATGTAGCCTTGCGCTACACAGAAAAAGATGTTTTGAGAGATGTTAATTTACGGATTAAGAATGGGGAGTTTATGGTTTTAGTTGGACCTTCTGGATCAGGTAAGACGACCATGATTAAGATGATTAACCGTCTTTTGGAGCCGACTGATGGAAATATTTATATGGATGGCAAGCGCATCAAAGACTATGATGAGCGTGAACTTCGTCTTTCTACTGGTTATGTTTTACAGGCCATTGCTCTGTTTCCCAATCTAACGGTTGCAGAAAATATTGCCCTGATTCCTGAGATGAAGGGTTGGACTAAAGAAGAAATTGCGAAGAAAACAGAAGAGCTTTTGGCTAAGGTTGGTTTACCGGTAGCTGAGTATGGGCATCGACTTCCTAGTGAACTATCTGGTGGAGAACAGCAACGGGTTGGTATTGTTCGTGCCATGATTGGTCAGCCTAAGATTTTGCTTATGGATGAACCTTTTTCAGCCTTGGATGCGATTTCGAGAAAGCAGTTGCAGGTTCTGACGAAAGAATTGCATAAAGAGTTTGGGATGACAACGATTTTTGTGACCCATGATACGGATGAAGCCTTGAAATTGGCGGACCGTATTGCTGTCTTGCAGGATGGAGAGATTCGTCAGGTGGCGAATCCCGAGACGATTTTAAAAGCCCCTGCAACAGACTTTGTAGCAGACTTGTTTGGAGGTAGTGTTCATGACTAATTTAATTGCAACTTTTCAGGATCGTTTTAGTGATTGGTTGACAGCTCTATCCCAACATTTGCAGTTGTCACTTTTGACCCTGTTACTAGCTATTTTTATTGCGATTCCCTTAGCTGTATATCTTCGCTATCATGAGAAGTTGGCTGACTGGGTTTTGCAGATTGCAGGGATTTTCCAGACCATCCCGTCTTTGGCCTTGTTAGGGCTCTTTATTCCCTTGATGGGAATTGGAACCTTGCCGGCTTTGACAGCTCTAGTGATTTATGCGATTTTCCCTATTTTGCAAAATACCATCACTGGACTCAAGGGAATTGATCCGAGTCTGCAAGAGGCTGGGATTGCCTTTGGGATGACTAGATGGGAACGTCTCAAGAAGTTTGAAATTCCACTTGCCATGCCTGTTATCATGTCTGGGATTCGGACAGCAGCAGTATTGGTTATCGGTACAGCAACCTTGGCGGCCTTGATTGGTGCAGGGGGGCTGGGTTCCTTTATTCTTTTGGGAATTGACCGTAATAATGCCAGTCTGATTTTGATTGGGGCCCTTTCTTCTGCAGTGCTTGCCATTGCCTTTAACTTCCTACTAAAAGTGATGGAAAAAGCAAAATTGCGGACGATTTTCTCAGGTTTTGCCTTGGTGACCTTATTGCTTGGTTTGTCTTATAGTCCAGCTCTCTTGGCTCAAAAAGAGAAAGAAAACTTGGTCATTGCTGGGAAATTGGGTCCAGAACCAGAAATTTTGGCCAATATGTATAAACTCCTTATTGAAGAAAATACCAGCATGACTGCGACTGTAAAACCAAATTTTGGGAAAACAAGCTTTCTTTATGAAGCTTTGAAAAAAGGCGATATTGACATCTATCCTGAATTTACAGGAACGGTGACTGAAAGTTTACTTCAGCCATCACCTAAAGTGGGTCACGAGCCAGATCAGGTTTATCAGGTAGCACGTGATGGCATTGCCAAACAGGATCATCTATCCTATCTCAAACCTATGTCTTATCAAAATACCTATGCTGTAGCTGTTCCGAAAAAGATTGCTCAAGAATATGGCTTGAAGACCATTTCGGACTTGAAAAAAGTGGAAGGGCAGTTGAAGGCAGGCTTTACACTTGAGTTTAATGACCGTGAAGATGGCAATAAGGGCTTGCAATCAATGTATGGTCTCAATCTCAATGTAGCTACGATGGAACCAGCCCTTCGCTATCAGGCTATTCAGTCAGGTGATATTCAAATCACGGACGCCTATTCGACTGATGCGGAATTGGCGCGTTATGATTTACAGATCTTGGAAGATGACAAGCAACTCTTCCCACCTTATCAAGGGGCTCCACTCATGAAAGAAGCTCTTCTCAAGAAACATCCAGAGTTGGAAAGAGTTCTTAATAAATTGGCTGGTAAGATTACAGAAAGCCAGATGAGCCAGCTTAACTATCAAGTCGGTGTTGAAGGCAAGTCAGCAGAACAAGTAGCCAAAGAGTTTCTACAAGAACAAGGTTTGTTGAAGAAATAGCTTGAAAAGCTAAACTCAACTTGGTTAAACGACTATATAGAAGAAAGCTCAGACAATGTCGTCTGGGCTTTTTGATTATTGAAAAAATAAAAACTCAGTAGCCAGGGTATAAGGCGACTGAGCTCTAGTCTGTATTTATACTCTTCGAAAATCAAATTCAAACCACGTCAGCTTCACCTTGCCGTACTCAAGTACAGCCTGCGGCTAGCTTCCTAGTTTGCTCTTTGATTTTCATTGAGTATTAGTCTTTAGAAATGAAAAGGTCTAGATAAAACTGGACAACTTCCTGATTTGTGAAGTCTTGCCCTTTTTTGAGCCACCAGGTCAATGTTTCGATAAAGTTGGTCACGACCAAGTGTTGGAGATAAGAAGCAGGCAGACTTGGGTGTGCTTCTTTCAAATCGTCAACCAGCATGGGGTAGACGTGGTGTTCCAACTCTCTCTGGAGTTGGCGGAGGAAGTAGTCATTCTTAGAGAATAGTAAACTGGTGATATGGTCTTGGTTTTTCTGAAAATGAAGAAAGAGATGGGCGAGATAAACCTTAGTTGAAATGGATTTTTCTCTTTCAAAGAGGTGATGGAAGAGGTAGCGGCAGAGCTCGTCCAGAAGCAGCTCCTTACTCTCATAGTGACAGTAAAAGGTGGAGCGTCCCACATCTGCAAGATCAATGATATCCTGAACAGTAGTGGTCTCGTAGCCCTTAGCATTCAAAAGTTGTAGAAAAGCTTGATAGATGGCTTTTTTTGTTTTACTGATACGGCGGTCAATGTTAGTCATATGGACACTTGAGGCAAATTGTTCAGAACTGAATAAAGCTGACCTTTTGCTTCTATCCTTTCTTTGAGTTTTAGTGGATAATGATAATGAACAAGATGTTCATAAATCTATTATAACAAAGGAATGAGAAATATGAAGGCAAAATATCCTGTTTGGCTAGCTTTTTTCTTAAATTTGACTTATGCCATTGTCGAGTTTATCGCTGGTGGAGTGTTTGGTTCCAGTGCAGTTCTTGCTGACTCGGTGCATGACTTGGGAGATGCGATTGCTATTGGGATCTCAGCCTTTTTGGAAAGTATCTCCAATCGTGAAGAAGACAGCCACTATACTTTGGGCTACAAGCGTTTTAGCCTTTTAGGGGCTATGGTAACGGCTGTGATTCTTATGACAGGGTCCGTTTTGGTCATTTTGGAAAATATAGCGAAAATCTTTCATCCACAACCGGTCAATGATGAGGGGATTCTCTGGTTAGGAATTATTGCGATTACTGTCAATGTGCTAGCGAGTCTCGTCATTCGCAAAGGACAAACCAAGAACGAATCCATTCTCAGCCTGCACTTTCTGGAAGATACCTTGGGTTGGGTGGCTGTCATCCTGATGGCCATTGTTCTTCGATTTACCGATTGGTATATCTTGGATCCGCTCTTGTCTCTTGCTATTTCCTTCTTTATTCTGTCAAAAGCCCTTCCACGTTTTTGGAGAACGCTCAAGATATTCCTCGATGCAGTGCCAGAAGGAGTAGATATCCAGAAAATCAAGACGGATTTAGCAGAATTGGATCATGTCGCTAGTATCAATCAGCTTAATCTCTGGACTATGGATGGTTTGGAAAAAAATGCCATTGTCCATGTTTGTTTAAAAGAGATGGAGCATATGGAAACTTGTAAAGAATCTATTCGAATTTTCCTCAAAGATTGTGGCTTTCAAAATATTACCATTGAAGTTGATGCTGACCTAGAAAGTCACCAAACACATAAGCGAAAAGTGTGAGTTGGAGCGGAATCATAGAGATTATTAGAGAAACAGCCTTGCTAGAGGTAGTTTTGTAATCCTAATCATTCCTCGTACTCTCTCTCAATGTCAGTCTGGTTCCCAGCATGGTCAAGCTGGGGATTTTGCGACCGTGGAGTACTTCCTTATTAAGAATATCCATGCCTGCTCTGCCCATTTCTTCGGTATAGACGGTGATGCTGGAGAGGGGAGGATAGACTTGCTTGGTCAGGCTAGTATCGTTAAAGGAAATAAGACTGACGCGGCCTGGCAGGCTGATTCCAGCTTCTTGGAGCGCACGGAGGGCACCGATGGCTAAACTATCGCTAGCTGCGAAAAATGCTGGCGGCAGTTGGTTTCCTAAGCTCTGAATGGCCTCCTTCATCAAGTCATAGCCAGACTGGGCGGTAAAGCTTCCTTGAAAGACCAGTTCATCATGATAGATTCCTTTTGTTTGACTGTAGTTCCTAAAATTTTCCAGTCGCTTATCCTCAATGATTTCTTCTTGGTCGGTTGTTTCTTCAAGGCCTGTTAGAATCCCGATGCGGTCCATCCCTTGGCTGAGAAAATAATCGACAACCTGTTTCATGGCAGTGTAAAAGTCTGTGATAATGCAGGTGTGTCCCAGCGAGAGGGTATCGCTATCTAGAAAGACAAGAGGTTTTTGGTATTCTTCAAAGGCAGAAATCTGAGCTCGGCTAAACTTTCCGATGCAGAGAATCCCAATCACTTCTTCGCTTAGGGTAAAAGGATGGTCATTAAAATAGCGCAAGATATCATAGTCCAACTCTTGGGCTCTTTTTTCTATGCCTAGGCGAATCTGGTAGTAGTAGAGGTCGTCCAGCTCCCCTTGTTCGCTGACCCATTGGATAATGGCAATCTTTTGCTTGGGCTTGTGGGACTCGCCTGTCTTGAGGTGCTTGGTGTAGCCCAGCTCTTCAGCAACGGTTAAAATACGGTGTCTGGTTTCTTCTGTAACAGATAGGCTCTGGTCGCGATTGAGGACGCGGGATACGGTCGCGATAGAGACAGAGGCTAGCTGTGCAATGTCTTTTAAAGTAGCCATAAATCCTCCTTGATTAGGTTAGTATATCATATTTTTCTGCTTTTTACTGATAGTTTAGTAAAATTTTAGTAAAAAGGATTGACCTTGGGAAATCCCTTAGATACAATATAAGAAAACGATTACACGTTAAGGTGACTTAACGGACAGTCAAAGGAGAATTCATATGACACAACATCTTACTGCAGAAGCACTTCGTAAAGACTTTCTTGCTGTTTTTGGTCAAGAAGCGGACCAAACCTTCTTTTCACCAGGCCGTATCAACTTGATTGGTGAACACACAGACTACAATGGTGGACATGTATTTCCGGCAGCCATTTCCTTAGGAACTTATGGGGCTGCTCGCAAACGTGATGACCAAGTCTTGCGTTTCTACTCAGCCAACTTTGAGGACAAGGGCATTATCGAAGTGCCTCTCGCTGACCTCAAGTTTGAAAAAGAGCACAACTGGACCAATTATCCAAAAGGGGTTCTTCATTTCTTGCAAGAAGCTGGACATGTGATTGACAAAGGTTTTGATTTTTATGTTTATGGGAATATCCCAAATGGTGCTGGCTTGTCTTCTTCAGCATCCCTTGAACTCTTGACAGGAGTCGTGGCAGAGCATCTCTTTGATTTAAAATTAGAGCGTCTCGATTTGGTTAAAATTGGAAAACAAACAGAAAATAACTTTATCGGAGTCAATTCTGGTATCATGGACCAGTTTGCTATCGGTATGGGGGCTGACCAACGTGCTATTTACTTAGATACTAACACTTTAGAGTATGATTTGGTACCACTTGATTTGAAGGACAATGTCGTTGTTATCATGAACACTAACAAATGCCGTGAATTGGCGGATTCTAAATATAATGAACGCCGTGCTGAATGTGAAAAAGCAGTAGAAGAATTGCAAGTTGCCTTGGATATTAAGACCTTGGGTGAATTGGACGAGTGGGCCTTTGACCAATATAGCTATCTGATTAAAGATGAAAATCGTTTGAAACGTGCTCGCCATGCTGTGCTTGAAAACCAACGTACCCTCAAAGCTCAAGCAGCCCTTCAAGCAGGAGATTTGGAAACATTTGGTCGTTTGATGAATGCGTCACACGTTTCCCTAGAGCATGACTATGAAGTAACTGGCTTGGAATTAGATACCCTAGTTCATACGGCTTGGGCTCAAGAAGGAGTTCTCGGTGCTCGTATGACAGGGGCTGGTTTTGGCGGCTGTGCCATTGCTTTGGTGCAAAAAGATGCTGTTGATGCCTTTAAGGAAGCTGTAGGCAAACACTACGAGGAAGTAATTGGATACGCTCCAAGCTTCTATATTGCTGAAGTTGCAGGTGGCACTCGCGTCCTTGACTAGTCAAAAGGAGGCTCTATAGTGACCTTAGTAGATAAATTTGTAACACATGTCATTTCTGAAAGTTCATTTGAGGAAATGGATCGAATCTACCTGACCAATCGTGTCTTGGCACGAGTGGGAGATGGTGTTTTGGAAGTTGAGACGGATCTGGATAAAGTGATTGACCTCAAGGACCAGCTGGTTGAGGAAGCCGTTCGATTAGAGACGATTGAGGATAGTCAGGCTGCGCGTGAAATCCTTGGTGCTGAACTAATGGACTTGGTGACCCCTTGTCCGAGTCAGGTCAATCGTGACTTCTGGGAAATCTATGCTCACTCTCCTGAGCAAGCGATAGAGGATTTTTACCGACTCAGTCAGAAGAATGACTACATCAAACTCAAGGCCATTGCTAAAAATATCGCTTATCGTGTTCCGTCTGACTACGGTGAACTTGAAATTACCATCAATCTCTCTAAGCCTGAAAAGGATCCCAAAGAGATTGCGGCAGCCAAGTTGGTGCAAGCTAGTAATTATCCTCAGTGTCAGCTTTGTCTAGAGAATGAGGGCTACCATGGTCGAGTTAACCACCCAGCCCGTAGCAATCACCGTATTATCCGCTTTGAAATGGCTGGTCAGGAGTGGGGCTTCCAGTATTCGCCCTATGCTTATTTTAATGAGCACTGTATTTTCTTAGATGGCCAGCATCGTCCCATGGCCATTAGTCGTCAGAGTTTTGAACGTCTGCTAGCTATCGTAGAGCAGTTTCCAGGATATTTTGCTGGATCTAATGCCGACTTGCCGATTGTGGGAGGGTCTATTCTCACTCATGACCACTACCAGGGAGGCCGTCACGTCTTTCCGATGGAATTGGCTCCCTTGCAAAAGACCTTCCGATTTGCTGGTTTTGAGCAGGTTAAGGCTGGGATTGTCAAGTGGCCAATGTCAGTGTTGCGTTTGACTTCAGATTCCAAAGAAGATTTGATTAACTTAGCTGATAAGATTTTGCAGGAATGGCGTCAGTATTCAGACCCTGCCGTGCAGATTTTGGCAGAAACAGACGGGACACCGCATCACACCATCACACCTATAGCACGTAAGCGTGATGGACAGTTTGAGTTGGACTTGGTCTTGAGGGACAATCAGACTTCTGCAGAACATCCTGATGGCATCTATCATCCTCACAAGGATGTCCAACATATCAAGAAGGAAAATATCGGTTTGATTGAGGTCATGGGTTTGGCTATTTTACCACCTCGTCTGAAAGCAGAAGTGGAGCAAGTCGCTAGCTATCTTGTAGGAGAAGCTGATACAGTTGCTGATTATCATCAGGAATGGGCAGACCAACTCAAAGCTCACCATCCAGACCTAACAGATAAAGAAAAAGCCCTTGAAATCGTCAAGGCCTCTGTGGGGGCTATCTTTGCTCGTGTGCTTGAGGATACAGGAGTCTACAAGCAGACAGAACAAGGACAGGCAGCCTTTATGCGCTTTGTGGAGCAGGTAGGAATTTTGCCAGACTAGGAGCTTTCTCCTTGCACAGTCCTATAAAAAGTAGTATCATAGTGTCGTTTGAAATATCAGGAGGAAACGATGAAAGACTTTCATTTTGACGCTATATCTGCCTTTGAAAATTACGAAATTGAACAAATGAGAGATGGTCACGTTGTGGTGACGACCAAAGTAGTGGACTCGTCGCTCAACTACTATGGCAATGCCCATGGTGGCTATCTCTTTACTCTCTGTGACCAGATCAGTGGTTTGGTGGTTATCTCGCTGGGGCTTGATGGAGTGACACTCCAGTCCTCTATCAACTACCTCAAGGCAGGAAAACTTGATGATGTATTGACAATAAAAGGAGAATGTGTCCATCAAGGTCGCACAACCTGTGTCGTGGATGTTGATATCACGAATCAAGAAGGAAAAAATGTCTGTAAGGCAACCTTTACTATGTTTGTCACAGGCCAAAGGTCAGAAGACAGACAGGTACGAATATAGATAACTAAAAAAGAGGCTCGCACCTCTTTTTCTTATTTCTTTTTATGATTTAATACTGCATTGAGGACAATGGCGAGTAGGCTGGCTACGACGATTCCGTTTGAGAAGAACATTTGGAAGGCTGTTGGCATGCTGACAAAGAGATTACTGTTGTTTAGTCCTACACCTGCAGCGATTGAAACAGCTGCGATAAGGAAGTTGTGTTCATTGTTAGCAAAGTCAACACGAGCGAGGATTTGCATCCCTTGAATCGATACAAAACCAAACATCACCAGCATAGCACCACCGAGGACAGGGCTTGGAATGATTTGGGCAAGGGCACCAAACTTAGGAAGGAGTCCAAGGAGAACCAGGAAACCAGCCGCATAGTAGATTGGTAGGCGAGTCTTGATACCTGATAATTTAACCAAACCAACGTTTTGTGAAAATCCTGTGTACGGGAAGGTATTAAAGATTCCTCCGAGAAGTACGGCCAAGCCTTCTGCGCGATAACCGTTGCGCAGGCGCGTGCTGTCGATTGGGTCTTTCGTGATATCAGACAAGGCTAGGTAAACACCAGTGGATTCAACCATAGACACTGTTGCGATGATACACATCATGACAATCGATGAGATTTCAAAGGTTGGCATCCCAAAGTAGAGTGGAGTTGGGACATGGACAAGTGGTGCTGCTGCAACAGGAGAGAAGTCAACCAAGCCCATGCTAGCAGCAATGGCAGTTCCAACAACCAGACCAATCAAAATGGAGATAGACTTGATAAATCCTTTGGTAAAGATGTTGATCAAGAGGATAATCAAAACAGTAATAGCTGCAAGTAAGAGACTTTGACCAGTTGGTTCTGGAACGTTATTTCCCATATTTCCAATAGCGACAGGAATCAAGGTTAAACCAATCGTGGTAATAACAGATCCTGTTACGATAGATGGGAAGAGATTGGCAACTTTTGAGAAGATGCCTGAAACAAGAACAACGTAAATCCCTGATGCGATAAGGGCACCAAACATAGCACCACTACCATGGCTTTGCCCAATCATAATCAAGGGAGCGACCGACTGAAAGGCGACTCCAAGAACGACTGGTAGCCCAATACCAAAGTGTTTGTTGAGTTGGAGTTGGAGGAAGGTTGCCACCCCACACATGAAGATATCTGTAGAAATCAGGTAGGTTAACTGCTCAGCCGAATAGCCAAGGGCTGTCGCAATCATGATGGGAACCAGGATAGATCCTGAGTACATAGCTAGTAAGTGCTGCAAGCCAAGAACGGCTGCTTGCGAGTGTTTTTCTTGAGTTTGCATTAGAGATCTGCCTCCTTAAATACGACTTGACCATTTTCAAAACGATCCAAACGAGCGAGTGATAGAACAGGGTAGCCTGCTTTTTCAAGCAAATCACGGCCATCTTGGAAGGTTTTTTCAATCACGATACCGATAGCTTGGACTGTGGCACCAGCTTGTTCGATGATTTGAATCAAGCCTTTGGCAGCTTGGCCATTAGCAAGGAAATCGTCGATAATCAAGACCTTGTCCTCTGGTGAGAGGAATTTTCCAGCGATAGAAACGGTGCTGGTTACCTGCTTGGTAAAGGAGTAAACTTCGGCAGTTAAGATTCCTTCGTTCATAGTGATATTTTTAGCTTTTTTAGCGAAAATCATGGGAACGTTTAAGGCTTCAGCTGTAAAAACGGCTGGAGCGATGCCTGACGCTTCAATGGTCACAACCTTAGTAATGCCAGCAGCAGCAAATTTTTCCGCAAAAACCTTACCGATTTCTCTCATTAGGCTAAAGTCAACTTGGTGGGTTAAAAAGGAATCCACTTTGAGGATGCTATCACCCAAGATATGCCCATCCTTGAGGATGCGCTCTTCTAATAATTTCATAAGACCTCCTAAAGTCTAAAAGCCAATTCATTTGCTTGTTTCAGATTTCTATCCAGTAAAACGGATAGAAAAAGGACCTACTTAATCTCTAAGTAAGTCCCCAAAATAGGCATGGCAAAAACGACCATACCTCACTGCTGACTTACTTATTGTTAGGTGTTCCGGCACCTTGTAGAAACGTCGTGCCAATTCACGACATAAACAAGTAAAACGATATTAAATTTTAAATAGGCTTGAGCCAATGTTTTTATTTTACACTAAATAACTTTAGAAATCAAATGTTTTGTTAGTGTTTTGGTTTGAAAAACGAACAAATATAAAAATGGGCAAGGATTAACTTATTGACTAACATTTAGAAGATTTTTTCATCATAAAAGACATATTATCAAGATTTTTCAAGACCTGACAATATGCCTCTTTCTAACTTTAAAGACTTTTTCCCAATCTTTATTGTTCTACTCGCTAAATCTTAAAAAATAGCCATCTGGGTCTAGAACTGCAAATTCATGAGGGTAGATATATTGTTCGCCAACTCGAAATTCTCTTTTTGTCAGGGGACGATGGATAGGATAGTCAGCTTCCAGCAGTTTTTGGTGGAGCTGAGGAGCATCTGCAATGCCAAAGGAAATATTGACACCGCGCCCGAAAGGATAGGTCAGCTGAGCTAATTCTTCTGCGCTTCCTTCTTCTAGCATAAGCTGGCAATCTTCAAGCGAGAGGAAGAGAAATTTCTCCTCTGGACGATCGTATTCGACAGAGAATCCTAGCAGGTCGCAGTAGAAGTGGCGTGATTTTTCGATGTCAGATACTACAAATTCAGGAATGACAGCTTGATAGTCCATTCGTTTTCTCCTTAGAGTTCAATCTCCAAGACAATCGGTGTATGGTCTTGACGAGCTCCTGAGTCGATCATATCAGACTTGGTCACCTTGTCAGCGATGCGGTTACTTGTGAGCCAGTAGTCGATTCTCCAGCCTGTATTGTTGATTTTAGAAGTTTTGCTGCGTTGTGCCCACCAAGTGTAGCGTTCGGGAACATCGCCGTGAATGTGGCGGAAGGTATCCGTGAATCCAGTTGCCAAAAGGTTGGTAAATCCAGCACGCTCCTCGTCGGTAAATCCTGGTGAACGGCGGTTGCTAGCAGGATTTGCAAGGTCGATCTCATTGTGGGCTACATTGTAGTCACCGGTTGCAAGGACTGGTTTTTCTTTGTCTAGTTCAGCCAAGTATTCAGCATATTTGACATCCCAGACTTGACGTTCTTCCAAGCGTTTGAGACCATCGCCAGCGTTTGGAGTGTAAACTTGTGTCACGAAAAATTCATCAAATTCCAAGGTGATGATGCGGCCTTCCAAGTCCATGGTAGAAGGGGCACCGATTTCTGGGAAAGTGACAGTGGGTGTGAGTTCTTTCTTATAGAGGAACATAGTACCAGCATAGCCTTTCCGGGCAGGCTCTTGAGAAGAGCGCCACGTGTTTTCGTAGCCTGGGAAGAGTTCTTCTAAAATTTCCAAGTGTTTCTTTGTAGGCCCTTTGGCAGAAAGCTTGGTTTCTTGGATAGCGATAATATCAGCATTTTCAGCGACCAAGGTTTGTAGGACTTCTTGGGACAATTTGGCACGAGCTGAGTCACTAGTTAGGGCAGCATTGAGGGAATCAATATTCCATGAGATAAGTTTCATAAAGTTACCTTTTTCATTCAGATTATAGATTTTATTATACCAAAAAAAGGTCTATTTCCCCAACGTATGGTTTGAAAAATCACTCTTTAGACTTTATCCTGAGAAAATAAAAATTCCCTAAACTATTTAGAAAAAAATCTAAATAGTTCTTGTATTTAGAATAGAAAGGTGTATAATGTTATTTAGAAAAACATCTAAATAGAAAGTGAAGTTATATATATGTCAAATAAGAGAACAATCCTTCTTTTTGTGGTCTTGGCCTATGCCCTTGCTTGGATAATATGGTTGGCACTATGGTTAAGTGGTGTTGGTCTAAATTCTCCATGGAGTCAACTTGCTAGTATTGTAGCTATGTGGATGCCTGCACTTGCAGTCTTTATTTTAGGGAAAATCACGAATCAACCTAGTGGAATCAAATCTAAATTAGTCGTGAATCTCAAGAGGAACTGGAGCTTTTACTTACTAGCTATCTGGTTACCAGCAGTCATCAGTTTTTTAGGAGCGGGACTTTATTTTCTTGTATTCCCTAGTAATTTCAGCCTTGGTTTTGAATCTATTCAAGCTATTTTACAAGAAAAAGGAGTCCTTCAATCAGCCATTCCCTTATCTTTCTTGGCTTTGATTCAAATCCTATCTAGTTTGACCTACGCTCCTTTTCTTAATAGTTTCTTTGCATTGGGAGAGGAAATTGGTTGGCGTGGCTATCTTTACCCAGTGCTAAGAGAACGCTTTTCACTAGTCCAGACTCATGTCTTACTTGCTCTCATTTGGAGTCTATGGCATTTACCAATCAATTTGCAAGGATATAATTATGGCCTTACTTATTTTGCTTATCCCGTTTTGGGAGTTGTTGCTATGTTTCTATCTTGTTTTAGCCTAGGAATATTGTTGAGCTGGTTGTTGGAAAAGACAGGTTCTATCTGGGCTTCTGCCCTATTTCATGGGGCAATCAATGCAACTGCAGGTCTTGGTTTACTCTTTCAATTACCAGGAGAAAAAATTTCAAGCCTCTTGATTTTAGGCCCATCACCGACAGGAATGCTATCAGTTCTACCTTGCTTAGTCCTATCCCTACTAATATTACAAAGGGAAAGGAGTCATTATGAGTTTTGCAAATAGCTTTAAAGCCTTATCTCATCCAGTTAGGAGAGAGATTTTGAATTTACTCAAAACAGGTAGATTACCTGCAGGAGAAATTGCCAGTCAATTCGAGTTGACTAGTGCAACTATTTCACATCATCTCACGATTTTGAAAGCAGCGGATTTGATTCATGAAATGAAAGAAAAAAACTTTATTTATTATGAGTTAAACACATCGGTTTTAGAGGATATAATGGTTTGGTTAGCAGATCTGAAAGGAGATCATTTTGATGAAGATAAAAATCAATAAGAAATTGGTATTATTTACGAGCATTCTCATCCTACTACCTTCCCTTGTAGGTTGTGTTTTCTGGAATCAATTACCAGAGGAGATACCCACTCATTTTAATCTACTGGGTCAAGCAGATGGCTACAATCATAAAGTGTTTGCTATCTTTGGATTGCCTGCTCTCATGCTTTTGATGCATTGGTTGCTTCTATTTATAATGATTAAGGATCCTAAATCTAGCAATATCAGTTCAAAAATACAAGTTTTGATTTACTGGATTATTCCTTTTGTATCTTGTCTATCAATGATTTCTATATACGGAGAATCTTTGGGTTATTCCATGATGAGTGGGCTACTAGCTCAGATTTTTATGGGAGTCGTGATGATCGTAATTGGAAATTATCTACCAAAAACACACCGAAATTATATAATCGGTATTCGACTTCCGTGGACCTTGGAGAGTGATAAAAACTGGAGAAAAACACATCGATTAGCTGGAAAAATTTGGGTATTAGGAGGATTGTTATTGTTTCTAAATTCCTTTGTGCAACTGTATGTTTACTGGGTATTCTTCTTGACACTTTTCTTTGTAGTGATAATTCCTAGTGTCTATTCTTATCAATTATCAAAATTAGAATCTTGAAACAGGTATTTGAGTCATTAGTTAGAGAAGTTGGTCTGATAAGTCTATTTCCCCAACGTATGGTTTGAAAAATCACCCTCTTTCGTTTATAATGAAGAATGATTTTATGAAAAGGAGTGAAAATAAATGAAATTTTACTCATATGACTATGTACTTAGCCAAATCAGTCAGCAAAATGGAATTATGATTGGCTTTGGGATTGTGCTCCTAGCTATCACAGGATTTTTTGCTTTTAAGGCTTATCGTGATAAAAAGGGGACTAAGTTTCGGGAATTGGTCATGATTTTGGCCTTGACTTTGGTAGCCATGCTTTTGGTGACGATTTCAAAATACCAGACCAATCAAGCCTCTAACAATCAATTTCAAACCTCCCTTCATTTTATAGAGGTCGTTTCCAAAGACTTGGGAGTGGATAAATCAGAAGTTTACGTCAATACTTCAGCTGCCACTGATGGAGCGCTTGTCAAGGTCGGTTCAAATGTCTACCGTGCCATGAACGGGAGCCAACCAGACAAGTATCTTTTAGAGAAATTAGAATTGCATCAAACAGACGCTATTGAATTGGTGGAGGTAAACAAATGACACTCAACTATATGGAAATTTTAATCAAACTGGCCTTGGGTCTCTTCTCGCTTGTTTTTGTTATCAATGTGACAGGAAAGGGAAACCTAGCACCTAACTCTGCGACAGACCAAATTCAGAACTATGTTCTTGGTGGTATCATCGGTGGGGTGATTTACAATAGTTCAATTAGTATTCTCCAGTATGCAGTGATTTTGATGATGTGGACGATTTTGGTCTTGACCCTCAAGTGGCTTAATAACAATGTTCGTTTTGTCAAACGCTTGATTGATGGGAAACCAACTCTCCTCATCAAAAATGGGAAGATTGACCCAGAAGCCTGCCGTTCAGTTGGTTTGTCTGCGTCGGATGTAGCCCTCAAACTTCGTAGCCAAGGGATTTTCCAGATGAAGCAAGTTAAACGAGCTGTGCAGGAGCAAAATGGCCAACTCATCGTGGTCCAAATGGGAGATGAAAATCCTAAGTATCCAGTTGTGACTGACGGTGTGATTCAAGTTGATGTTTTGGAATCGATTGGCCGTAGCGAAGAGTGGCTGCTTGACAATCTCAGCAAGCAAGGGCATGACAATGTAGCCAACATCTTTATCGCTGAGTATGACAAGGGTGCTGTTACAGTCGTAACCTATGAATAAGAAAAACCTGGGGTTTTGGCCTCAGGTTTCCATTTGCAATCAGAAAGGGATTTTATGTCCATTATTCAAAAACTTTGGTGGTTTTTCAAGTTAGAAAAACGCCGTTATTTAGTCGGGATTGTGGCCCTGGTCTTGGTTTCCGTCCTCAATCTCATTCCCCCCATGGTTATGGGGCGGGTCATTGATGCCATCACTTCGGGGCAATTAAGCCAGCAGGACTTGCTTTTGAACCTCCTTTATCTGCTTCTTGCAGCTTTGGGTATGTACTATCTACGCTATGTTTGGCGCATGTATATCCTTGGGACTTCCTACCGTTTGGGACAGATTATGCGCTCTCGCTTATTTGAGCATTTCACAAAAATGTCTCCAGCCTTTTATCAAACCTATAGGACGGGGGACCTGATGGCACATGCCACCAACGATATCAATGCCTTAACCCGTCTCGCAGGGGGAGGGGTTATGTCAGCGGTGGATGCCTCTATCACAGCTTTAGTGACCTTGCTGACCATGCTCTTTAGCATTTCGTGGCAGATGACCTTGGTTGCCATTCTTCCCCTGCCTTTCATGGCTTATGCCACCAGTCGTTTAGGGAGAAAGACCCACAAGGCCTTTGGTGAATCCCAAGCAGCCTTTTCCGAACTTAATAACAAGGTACAGGAGTCTGTATCAGGTATTAAAGTGACCAAGTCTTTCGGTTATCAGTCTAATGAATTGGCCTCTTTTCAGGAAGTAAATGAATTGACCTTCCAAAAGAACCTCCAAACCATGAAATACGATAGTCTCTTTGACCCTATGGTTCTCTTATTTGTTGGTTCATCCTATGTTTTAACGCTTTTGGTCGGCTCCTTGATGGTTCAGAAAGGGCAAATCACGGTTGGGAATCTAGTTACCTTTATCAGCTACTTGGATATGCTAGTTTGGCCTCTTATGGCCATCGGCTTCCTCTTTAATATTACTCAGCGAGGGAAGGTTTCCTATCAGCGGATTGAGGAACTTTTGTCTCAGAAATCACCTGTACAAGACCCTGAGTTTCCTTTAGATGGTATCGAAAATGGGCGTTTGGAGTACGCTATTGACAGCTTTGCCTTTGAAAATGAGGAAACACTGACAAATGTTCACTTTAGTTTGGAAAAAGGGCAAACATTGGGCTTGGTTGGTCAGACAGGCTCTGGAAAAACGTCTTTAATCAAACTCCTCTTGCGTGAGTATGATGTTGACAAGGGAGCCATTTATCTAAACGGTCACGATATTCGTGACTATCGTCTGACAGACCTTCGCAATCTCATGGGCTACGTCCCTCAGGACCAGTTCCTCTTTGCGACTTCAATCTTAGACAATATTCGCTTTGGCAATTCTAAACTGCCTCTTTCAGCTGTCGAGGAAGCTACTAAGCTAGCCCAAGTTTACCAAGATATTGTAGCCATGCCTCAGGGATTTAATACGCTGATTGGTGAAAAGGGAGTCAGTCTTTCTGGTGGTCAAAAGCAGCGTCTGGCCATGAGTCGGGCTATGATTTTAGACCCTGATATCTTGATTTTGGATGATTCTTTGTCGGCTGTGGATGCCAAGACGGAGTATGCGATTATCGACAACCTTAAGGAGACGCGAAAGGACAAGACAACCATTATTACGGCTCATCGCCTCAGTGCGGTTGTCCATGCAGATCTGATTTTAGTCCTGCAAAATGGTCAAATTATCGAACGAGGCAGGCACGAAGACTTGCTAGCCTTGGATGGCTGGTATGCCCAAACCTACCAGTCTCAGCAGCTGGAAATGAAGGGAGAAGAAGATGCAGAATAAGAAAGAACAATGGACTGTATTGAAGCGCTTGATGTCCTATCTCAAGCCTTACGGCCTCCTGACCTTTTTAGCACTCAGTTTTCTCCTAGCGACGACGGTCATTAAAAGTATCATTCCCCTTGTGGCTTCCCATTTTATTGACCAGTATCTCAGCAATCTCAACCAACTCGCAGTAACCGTTTTGCTGGTCTATTATGGCCTTTATATCCTACAAACTCTGGTCCAGTATGTCGGTAATCTTCTCTTTGCACGGGTGTCATACAGTATTGTTAGAGATATTCGTCGGGATGCTTTTGCCAATATGGAAAAACTGGGTATGTCTTACTTTGACAAGACGCCAGCAGGCTCCATCGTCTCTCGTTTGACAAATGACACCGAGACTATCAGTGATATGTTTTCGGGGATTTTATCTAGCTTTATCTCAGCAGTTTTCATCTTTCTGACAACTCTTTATACCATGTTAGTATTGGATTTTCGTTTGACAGCTTTAGTCTTGCTCTTTCTCCCCTTGATTTTCCTTTTGGTCAATCTCTATCGGAAAAAGTCCGTCAAGATTATCGAGAAAACCAGAAGTCTCTTGTCAGATATCAATAGTAAGCTGGCAGAGAACATCGAGGGAATCAGAATAATCCAGGCCTTTAATCAAGAGAGGCGCCTGCAGGCAGAATTTGATGAAATCAACCAAGAACACTTGGTCTATGCCAACCGTTCTGTAGCCTTGGATGCCCTCTTTTTGAGACCTGCCATGAGTTTGCTGAAACTTCTAGGCTATGCAGTTTTAATGGCCTATTTTGGCTATCGTGGCCTTTATCTGGGAATAACAGCAGGGACCATGTATGCCTTTATCCAGTACATCAATCGTCTCTTTGACCCCTTGATTGAGGTGACGCAAAATTTTTCGACCCTTCAAACTTCCATGGTGTCTGCAGGTCGTGTATTTTCTCTGATCGACGAGAGGATCTATGAGCCTCATCAAGAAGATGGGCAGGCTAAAGTCAAAGAAGGCAATATTCGATTCGAACATGTGTGCTTCTCATATGATGGCAAACATCCGATTCTGGATGACATTTCTTTCTCTGTTAACAAGGGTGAGACCATTGCTTTTGTAGGTCATACAGGTTCTGGGAAATCGTCTATTATCAATGTTCTCATGCGCTTTTATGAATTTCAGTCAGGGCGAGTTCTCTTGGATGATGTGGATATTAGGGACTACAGTCAGGAAGAACTGAGAAAAAATATCGGGCTGGTCTTGCAGGAACCCTTCCTCTATCATGGGACCATTAAGTCCAATATCGCCATGTACCAAGACATTAGTGATGAGCAGGTCCAGGATGCGGCAGCCTTCGTGGATGTAGATTCCTTTATTCAGGAACTTCCTTTGGGCTATGATTCCCCTGTTTCCGAGCGTGGTTTGAGTTTTTCAACTGGACAGCGTCAGCTTCTTGCCTTTGCTAGAACAGTCGCCAGTCAGCCTAAAATCCTGATTTTGGATGAAGCGACAGCCAATATTGACTCTGAAACAGAAAGTCTGGTTCAAGCTTCTCTGGCTAAGATGAGACAGGGACGAACAACCATTGCCATCGCCCACCGCCTTTCTACCATCCAAGATGCCAACTGTATCTACGTATTGGACAAGGGGCGCATTATCGAGAGTGGAACCCATGAGGAACTCTTGGCTTTGGGTGGAACCTACCACAAGATGTATAGCTTGCAGGCAGGGGCCATGTCTTAATATTCTTTGAAAATCTCTTAAAACCATGTCAGCTTTATCTGCAATCTCAAAGCTGTACATTGATCAGCCTGTGGCTAGCTCTTTGATTTTCATTGAGCATAAGAAGGAAATCCTTCAAATTACAGATTTCTTTCACCGCCTTTTCCATTTTGTGGTATAATGAAAAATGTTGACAAATAGTATAATAAAAACAAAGGAGAAACAGCATGCTGAAATGGGAAGACTTGCCCGTGGAAATGAAATCAAGCGAGGTTGAGTCTTACTACCAGCTTGTCTCTAAAAGGAAGGGTTCGCTGATTTTTAAGCGTTGTTTGGACTGGGTTCTGGCCTTGGTCTTACTGGTTCTGGCCTCTCCCATCTTTCTCATCTTGAGCATTTGGATCAAGTTGGATAGCAAGGGACCAGTGATTTACAAGCAAGAGCGCGTGACCCAGTACAATCGACCTTTCAAGATTTGGAAGTTCCGTACCATGGTGACGGATGCGGATAAAAAAGGGAGTCTGGTGACTTCTGCTAACGATAGCCGCATTACCAAGGTTGGCAATTTTATCCGCCGTGTCCGTTTGGACGAACTGCCTCAGCTGGTGAATGTCCTTAAAGGCGAAATGTCCTTTGTCGGTACACGACCTGAAGTGCCACGCTACACAGAGCAGTATAGCCCTGAAATGATGGCAACCTTGCTTTTACCAGCAGGGATTACCTCTCCAGCCAGCATTCACTACAAGGATGAGGACACTATTATCAGTCAAATGACCGAAAAAGGCCTGTCAGTTGACCAAGCCTATGTCGAACATGTCCTTCCTGAAAAGATGCGCTATAACCTTTCTTATCTCCGAGAATTTAGTTTCCTTGGAGACATCAAAATTATGTTTCAAACCGTGTTTGAAGTGCTAAAATAAAGTAGTCATGAGAAAATGAGTACAGATAAAAGGAGCAAATCAATGCCAAATTACAATATTCCATTTTCACCACCCGATATTACGGAAGCAGAAATTGCTGAAGTAGCGGATACTCTTCGTTCTGGTTGGATTACAACAGGTCCTAAGACAAAAGAACTAGAGCGTCGCTTGTCTCAATACACACAGACGCCTAAGACTGTCTGCCTCAACTCTGCGACTGCCGCTCTTGAGTTGATTTTGCGTGTTTTGGAAGTGGGGCCTGGTGATGAAGTCATCGTTCCAGCTATGACTTACACAGCTTCATGTAGTGTCATCACGCACGTGGGAGCAACCCCTGTCATGGTGGATATCCAAGCAGATACGTTTGAGATGGACTATGATCTGCTGGAGCAAGCTATCACTGAGAAAACTAAGGTGATCATCCCAGTAGAGCTCGCAGGGATTGTTTGCGATTATGACCGTTTGTTCCAAGTCGTGGAGAAAAAACGTGATCTCTTTACTGCGTCAAGCAAGTGGCAAAAAGCCTTTAACCGTATCGTGATTGTTTCTGATAGTGCCCATGCTTTGGGATCAACATATAAAGGACAACCAGCTGGTTCTATCGCTGACTTTACATCCTTCTCTTTCCATGCTGTTAAGAACTTTACAACAGCTGAGGGAGGAAGTGCGACTTGGAAAACAAGTCCAGCGATTGATGACGAAGAGATGTACAAAGAATTCCAAATCCTTTCCCTTCACGGGCAAACTAAGGATGCTCTTGCCAAGATGCAACTGGGTTCATGGGAATACGATATCGTCACACCAGCCTACAAGTGCAATATGACAGATATAATGGCATCACTTGGATTGGTACAATTGGATCGTTACCCAAGTTTGCTTGGCCGTCGTAAGGACATCGTGGACCGTTATGATCGTGGTTTTGCAGGTTCTCGTATCTATCCATTGGCACACAAGACTGAAACTGTCGAATCTTCACGCCACCTCTACATCACCCATGTAGAAGGAGCAAGTTTAGAAGAGCGCAACCTCATCATCCAAGAATTAGCCAAAGCAGGAATTGCAAGTAACGTCCACTACAAACCACTTCCGCTCTTGACAGCTTATAAGAATCTTGGCTTTGATATGGCGAACTATCCTAAGGCTTATGCCTTCTTTGAAAATGAAATTACTCTCCCTCTTCATACTAAACTAAGCGATGAAGAAGTGGACTATATCATTGAGACTTTCAAAACAGTTTCTGAAAAAGTACTAGCTTCATCAAAAAAATTGTAAAAAAGTCTTGACAAAGAAAAAACAAAGTATTAAAATAAGTTCAACAAATCAGAAAAGTAACTATTTTTGATCTTCAGGGAGCCTGTGGTGATTGTGAACAGGTGGTTGGAAGTAGTGAAAGTGGGCTGATTTTAAAAATGAATTTGAAACAATGAAAATTCGGTGCGCACACCTTACAGTGCAACTTGTTGTTAGACAAGGCAGAGATGTAAAGGGATAGTCCCTTTATAATTGAGGTGGCACCGCGTTACCAACGCCCTCACACGGAAGTATTTTCTGTGTGTGGGCTTTTTTCTATCCGTCATTTTGTTTATCTTTTATTAGGGCGTTAAGTCGCTTTGATGAACTTGAGTTCTATCTGCAGCTCCTTGCCTACTACTAAAAGCAAACAAAAAGTCGAATAAATACTGAAAGAGGAAAAATTTTATGACAACTAAAGGTTATTTTGGACAATTTGGTGGTAGTTTTGTACCGGAGCCGATTCAGGCTTTGTTGGATGAGTTGGAAGTGACATTTGAAAAGTACAAGGATGATCCAGAATTTTTGGCAGAATTTCGCCATTACTTGAAGGACTATTCAGGTCGCGAAACACCGCTCTATTTTGCAGAAAGTTTGACAGAGCACCTAGGTGGTGCTAAGATTTATCTCAAGCGCGAAGACCTTAACCACCTTGGTTCTCACAAACTTAACAATGTTTTAGGACAAATTCTTCTTGCCAAACGTATGGGCAAAAAACGAGTGATCGCGGAAACAGGAGCTGGTCAGCACGGTGTTGCGACAGCAGCGGCTGCAGCCAAGTTTGGTATGGCCTGTGACGTCTACATGGGGGCAGAAGATGTGGAACGTCAACGTCTCAATGTTTTCCGTATGGAGATGATGGGAGCAACTGTTCATGCAGTTGAAACGGGAACACGAACTCTTAAGGATGCGGTTGATGCAGCCTTTGGAGCATGGATGAATGACCTTGAAGCCTTTTATGTTCTGGGATCTGCTGTGGGACCTCACCCATATCCAACCATTGTTCATGAGTTCCAAAAAGTCATCAGTGAAGAATCTCGCCGTCAAATCTTAGAAAAAGAAGGACGCTTACCAGACTATGTCATTGCTTGTGTAGGTGGTGGTTCTAATGCTATTGGTGCATTTTCTCAGTATGTGGCTGATGAAGAAGTTAAATTGGTTGGGGTCGAAGCTGCTGGTCACGGACTTGACACAGACAAGCACGCAGCTACTATGACAAAAGGTAGTATCGGAATTGTCGACGGCATGAAGACTTATGCAGTCTTTAAGGAAGATGGAGAGTTGGCTCCAGTTTACTCTATCTCAGCTGGATTGGACTATCCAGGGGTTGGCCCAGAACACGCCTACTTCAAAGATTCAGGTCGCGTGGAATATGTGGCTGCGACGGATGAAGAAGCTGTTCAGGCTCTCCTCCTTCTCAGCAAGACTGAAGGAATTATCCCAGCGATTGAAAGTTCGCACGCTATCGCAGAAGCAGTTAAACGTGCACCAAAACTAAGTAAAGATGATATTATCATCATCAATGTCTCTGGTCGTGGAGACAAGGACGTAGCTGCGATTGCAGACTACCTAGAAGCTAAAAAATAAAAGATGGAAAAATTACAGTCTTTTCTCTCACAGAGAGCTTGTGGTTGCTGGAAACAAGCAGAGAAAGCTGTAAGGTTGGGTCCATCTGAAACAAGAGAAGAAAACATAATTCTCAAGGGAGTGCCCTTTATCGCACAGCCTGTTACAGAATCTTTCTAAGACAGGAATGAGAGATAGGAGAAATCCTATAATTGAGGTGGCACCGCGAATTTCGTCCTCACGCAAGTTATTTTGCGTGGGGATTTTTCATACAGTCGCCACAGACTAGAATTAGAACTGAAAGGGAAATTACAATGGAACGAATCATTCATGGAGATGTCTTATCACCAATCTTGGCTTATATGCGCCTAAAGGGGCAACACAAGGTTATCTTAGAGAGTATTCCGAGAGACAAGGAAACCGCTCGTTTTTCTATCCTAGCCTATAATCCAGTTTTTGAGATTAAGTTTGAAAATGGAGTCCTTTATCAAAATGGTCAAGTGATTGATCGGGATCCTTTGGATTTCCTTTATGAAGTGGCTCATAAGAGCCAGCACCATTCAGACCTACCTTTTGGTGGGGGAGCTATTGGCTTTGTTGGTTACGATATGATTTCGCTCTATGAAGAAATTGGTCAAATCCCTGAGGATACCATTGGAACGCCAGACATGCATTTCTTTGTCTATGAGAGTTACATAGTTTTTGACCACAAGAAGGAAAAAATTCATGTTATAGAGGATGCTCTTTACAGCGAGCGCAGTCAAGAAGATTTGGAAGAAGCCTTGAACCAAGTGCTGGAGGAATTACGCATCCCTGCTCCAAATGAATTTGAAGATTTGGATTTATCTCCGCTGGACTTCAAACCGCATATCGCTCCTCAGAAGTTTGAGGAAATGGTGGAAACAGCTCGTGACTTGATTCGTAACGGGGATATGTTCCAATGTGTACTCAGTCAGCGCTTCTCAGCAGAGGTTACTGGAAATCCATTTGACTTCTACAGAAATCTTCGCGTGACCAATCCATCTAATTATCTCTATTTCTATGATTTTGATG
Source organism: Streptococcus sp. 3705 (assembly GCF_013277145.1). Classification (GTDB taxonomy): domain Bacteria; phylum Bacillota; class Bacilli; order Lactobacillales; family Streptococcaceae; genus Streptococcus. Next base: position 36,253 of record NZ_VMMJ01000013.1, read on the forward strand.
ATTACCAAATCATCGGTGCCAGTCCTGAAAGTTTGGTTTCAGTCAAAAATGGCATCGTGACAACCAATCCGATTGCGGGAACGAGACCAAGAGGGGCTACGGAAGAAGAGGACAAGGCCTTGGCGACAGATTTACTTTCTGATGAGAAGGAAACAGCAGAACATCGGATGCTAGTAGATTTGGGACGTAATGATATCGGTCGCATTTCTGAAACGGCCAGTGTCCAAGTTACTAAGTATATGGAAGTGGAGCTCTTCCGCTATGTCATGCATTTGACCAGCGTGGTCAAGGGGCGTTTGCTTCCAGAACTCACTGCAATGGATGCCTTGAAATCAACACTTCCTGCTGGAACAGTGTCAGGAGCACCAAAGATTCGTGCTATGAGACGCATCTATGAACTGGAAACGGAAAAACGTGGCGTATACGCAGGAGCGATTGGCTACTTGTCTGCGACAGGTGATATGGATTTTGCCATTGCCATCCGAACTATGATTCTCAAAAATCAAACAGCTTATGTGCAGGCTGGGGCAGGGATTGTCTATGACTCCATCGCCCAAAACGAATACCAAGAAACCATTAACAAGGCTAAATCTATGACTAGAATTGGAGAACTAAGACCATGATTTTATTGATTGACAACTATGATTCTTTTACCTATAACTTGGCGCAATACATTGGGAATTTTGCAGAAGTGCAGGTCTTGAGAAATGATGATCCCAAGCTGTATGAAGAAGCTGAAAAAGCAGATGGTCTGGTCTTTTCTCCTGGTCCTGGTTGGCCAGTTGATGCTGGTAAGATGGAAGACATGATTCGTGACTTTGCAGTCAAGAAGCCGATTCTAGGGATTTGTTTGGGCCACCAAGCCATTGCAGAAGTCTTTGGTGGTAAGCTAGGCTTGGCTCCAAAAGTCATGCATGGGAAACAGAGCAATATCAGCTTTGAAGCCCCATCTGTATTGTATCAAGGCATTGAGGACGGCCGTGCGGTCATGCGTTACCACAGTATTTTGATTGAAGAAATGCCAGAAGACTTTGAAGTGACAGCTCGTTCGACTGATGACCAAGCTATTATGGGAATTCAACACAAATCCCTTCCAATTTATGGATTCCAGTACCATCCAGAAAGTATCGGAACGCCAGATGGCTTGTCTTCTATTCGGAATTTTATCGAGAATGTTGTAAAGTGAGGAAACTAGGATGAAAGAGATTATTGAAAAACTAGCAAAATTTGAAAATTTATCAGGTGTGGAAATGACGGATGTCATTGAGCGTATCGTAACTGGGCGTGTAACGGAGGCGCAGATTGCTTCTCTCCTCTTAGCTCTTAAGATGAAGGGGGAAACACCTGAAGAACGCACAGCCATTGCCCAAGTCATGAGAGGGCATGCCCAACATATTCCAACTGAAATTCATGATGCTATGGACAACTGTGGTACAGGTGGGGACAAGTCTTTCAGTTTTAATATTTCCACAACTGCAGCCTTTGTCTTGGCTGGTGGCGGTATTCACATGGCCAAGCACGGTAACCGTTCGATTTCTTCTAAATCTGGTTCTGCAGATGTTCTCGAAGCCTTGGGTATCAACCTAGACCTCAAACCAGCTGAACTAGGTAAGGTCTTTGATAAAACTGGCATCGTCTTTCTCTTTGCTAAAAATATGCATCCAGCAATGAAATACATCATGCCAGCTCGTTTGGAATTGGGAATTCCAACGATTATGAACTTGACTGGTCCTCTGATTCACCCAATGGCTTTGGAAACACAGCTTCTTGGAATTAGTCGTCCAGAACTTCTAGAAAGTACAGCTCAGGTTTTGAAAAATATGGGTCGCAAGCGTGCCATCGTGGTTGCTGGGCCAGAAGGATTGGATGAAGCTGGCTTGAATGGAACAACTAAGATTGCTCTTCTTGAGAATGGCGAAATCAGCTTGTCAAGCTTTACTCCAGAGGATTTAGGGATGGAGCGTTACGCTATCGAAGATATCCGTGGTGGCAATGCTCAGGAAAATGCAGAAATTTTGCTCAGCGTTCTTAAAAATGAACCAAGTCCATTCTTGGAAACGACAGTCTTAAATGCTGGTCTTGGTTTCTATGCTAATGGTAAGGTAGATAATATCAAGGAAGGAGTTGCCTTAGCTCGTCAAGTGATTGCTAGTGGCAAGGCTCTTGAAAAACTCAGACTGTTACAGGAGTACCAAAAATGAGTCAGGAATTTTTAGCACGAATTTTAGAGCAGAAGGCGAGTGAGGTGGAGCAGATGGAGCTGGAGGAAATCCAGCCCCTGCGCCAGACCTATCGCTTGGCTGACTATCTAAAGCAACACCAAGACCGCTTGCAGGTAATCGCTGAGGTCAAGAAAGCTAGCCCTAGTTTGGGAGATATCAATCTCGATGTGGATATTGTGCAACAGGCCCAGACTTATGAAGAAAACGGAGCAGTGATGATTTCTGTTTTGACAGATGAAGTTTTCTTTAAAGGGCATTTGGATTATCTACGGGAGATTTCCAGTCAGGTAAACATTCCGACGCTTAACAAGGACTTTATTATCGATGAAAAGCAAATCATTCGAGCTCGCAATGCTGGTGCGACAGTCATCTTGCTCATCGTTGCAGCCTTGTCAGAAGAACGTCTCAAGGAACTTTATGACTATGCGACAGAGCTTGGTCTGGAAGTTTTAGTGGAGACTCACAATCTAGCTGAACTAGAAGTGGCTCACAGACTTGGTGCCCAGATTATCGGGGTCAATAACCGCAACTTGACCACCTTTGAAGTTGACTTGCAGACCAGTGTAGACTTGGCTAAACATTTCAAAGATGATTGCTTGTACATTTCTGAATCTGCTATTTTCACAGGGCAGGATGCGGAACGAGTAGCATCATACTTTAATGGAATTTTAGTTGGGACAGCTCTTATGCAGGCAGAAGATGTAGCTCAGAGAATCAAGGAGTTGCAGATTGACAAAGGTTAAAATTTGCGGACTATCGACCAAAGAAGCGGTGGAAACAGCCGTCTCAGCAGGAGCCGACTACATCGGTTTTGTCTTTGCACCTAGTAAAAGACAGGTGACTTTGGATCAGGCTGCCGAGCTGGCAAAGCTTATTCCTGCAGATGTCAAAAAGGTTGGTGTGTTTGTTTCACCAAGTCGGGCAGAACTGCTAGAAGCGATTGAAAAAGTTGACTTGGACTTGATTCAAGTTCATGGTCAGGTGGCGGATGATTTGTTTGAGAATTTGCCTTGTGCCAGTATTCAGGCTGTGCAGGTGGATGGAGAGGGTCATGTGCCCAATTCTCAGGCAGACTATCTACTCTTTGATGCCCCTGTGGCAGGGAGTGGCCAGACCTTTGACTGGGGACAACTGGATACGACAGAATTAACTCAGCCCTTCTTTATCGCAGGTGGGCTTAATGAAGACAATGTAGTAAAAGCAATTCAACACTTTACTCCCTATGCAGTCGATGTATCAAGCGGAGTGGAGACAGACGGACAAAAAGATCATGAAAAGATTAGAAGATTTATAGAGAGGGTAAAGCATGGCATATCAGGAACCAAATAAAGATGGATTTTACGGAAAATTCGGCGGACGTTTTGTCCCAGAAACATTGATGACAGCAGTTTTGGAGTTGGAGAAGGCTTACCGTGAAAGTCAGGCAGACCCAAGTTTCCAAGAGGAATTAAATCAGCTCTTACGTCAGTACGTAGGACGTGAAACTCCTCTTTACTACGCAAAAAACTTGACCCAGCATATTGGCGGAGCCAAGATTTATCTTAAACGTGAAGACCTTAACCATACAGGGGCTCACAAGATTAACAATGCCTTGGGACAAGTTCTTCTGGCTAAACGCATGGGTAAAAAGAAAATTATCGCAGAAACAGGTGCTGGTCAGCACGGTGTAGCAACTGCAACAGCTGCAGCCCTCTTTAACATGGAATGTACTATCTACATGGGTGAGGAAGATGTCAAACGCCAAGCCCTCAATGTCTTCCGTATGGAGCTTTTGGGAGCCAAGGTTGAGGCAGTGACAGATGGTTCGCGCGTGCTCAAGGATGCGGTCAATGCAGCCCTTCGTTCATGGGTAGCTAATATCGATGATACCCACTATATCCTTGGATCTGCCTTAGGACCTCATCCATTCCCAGAAATTGTTCGTGACTTCCAAAGTGTCATCGGTCGAGAAGCTAAACAACAGTACCGCGACTTGACAGGTCAAGATCTGCCAGATGCCTTAGTAGCCTGTGTTGGAGGTGGTTCAAATGCCATCGGTCTCTTCCATCCCTTTGTAGAAGATGAGTCTGTAGCTATGTATGGAGCTGAAGCAGCAGGGCTTGGTGTGGATACAGAGCACCACGCAGCTACCTTGACCAAGGGTCGCCCAGGTGTCCTTCACGGTTCCCTTATGGATGTGCTCCAAGATGCCCATGGTCAAATTCTTGAAGCCTTCTCTATTTCAGCAGGTTTGGACTATCCTGGTATCGGTCCAGAACATTCTCACTACCACGATATTAAACGTGCTAGCTATGTCCCTGTGACGGACGAGGAAGCCTTGGAAGGATTCCAGCTCTTGTCTCGTGTGGAAGGGATTATCCCAGCCTTGGAATCTAGCCATGCTATCGCCTTTGCGGTGAAATTAGCCAAAGAACTGGGTCCAGACAAGTCCATGATTGTCTGTCTATCAGGTCGTGGGGACAAGGATGTGGTTCAAGTCAAGGACCGCTTGGAAGCAGATGCAGCAAAGAAGGGAGAAGCTCATGCCTAAGACATTAACAGAAAAATTGAATGCTATAAAAGCAGCTGGAAAAGGAATTTTCGTTCCCTATATCATGGCTGGAGACCACGAGAAAGGTTTGGATGGTCTCGGTGAAACAATCCACTTTTTAGAAGATTTGAGTGTCTCTGCCATTGAAGTGGGTATTCCCTTTTCAGATCCTGTCGCAGATGGACCTGTTATCGAAGAAGCAGGCTTGCGCAGTCTAGCTCATGGTACTTCGACACAAGCTTTGGTTGAAACCTTGAAAACCATTGAAACAGAGATTCCACTGGTCATTATGACCTACTTCAACCCCCTCTTTCAGTACGGTGTGGAGAACTTTGTCAAAGATTTGGCAGATACAGCGGTTAAGGGATTGATTATCCCAGACCTGCCTCATGAACATGCTAACTTTGTAGAGCCTTTTTTGGCAGATACAGACATCGTCTTGATTCCTCTAGTTAGTTTGACGACAGGGATTGAGCGTCAGAAAGAGTTGATTGAAGGGGCAGAAGGTTTTGTCTATGCCGTTGCTATCAATGGGGTGACAGGGAAATCAGGCAATTACCGAGCAGATTTGGACAAGCACTTGGCACAATTGCATCAAGTGGCTGACATCCCCGTCTTGACAGGATTTGGTGTATCTAGTCAAGCCGATGTAGAACGCTTCAATGCGGTGTCAGATGGTGTTATCGTCGGTTCAAAAATCGTAAAAGCTCTCCACAAAGGAGAGCCGATTCAGGACTTTATCAAACAAGCAGTAGCTTACCAAAAATAATCACACAAGTAGCGAGTAATAGGAAAGGCACGAAAGGAAGTCTTTCCTTTTTCTTTTGCAGGAGAAAGGCCAGAATCCCTGTTGCAGAAGCAAACTGAATCAAGATGAGTAATTCGGTCGCACTAAAGACGAGAGCACAAGAAGCTAAAAAGAGAAAATCCCCTGCACCCATACGGATATCGATAAAATGAGCTAGAATTCCTAGGACAAGGAAAAAGACCATGACCAGATTCCAGCCTGAGTAGACCATTAGAGGCAGATGGAAAGTTATCCAGACCAGTAAGGGATATTCCTGATGGCGAAAGTCGTAGATGCCCAAGGTCAAACCAGCAGTGATTAGGATGACTTGCCCCAAGGAAAGAAAACCCCAAGACCAAGATAGAAAGAGGAGTCCTAAGCTTAGTTCAAAGAGGGCATACCAGACAGGATAAGGAGCCTTGCAGTAGCGACAGCGAAAGCGATTGAAGATCTGCGAGAGAATCGGAATCAAATCTAAGGGACGCAAGCGAGTCTGACAGGAATCGCAGTGACTAGCAGGTCGGATAATGGACTGCTCAGGAAAACGGTCAATGACCAAACCGAGAAAGGAAGCGAGAATGCTCCCAACAAGAAAAAAATAAAAATCAATCATACTTATCTATTCGTAAAAAATAGGAGAAGTAGTATAATGGAGAAACATAGATAAGATGGTGAGGCAAAGATGATAATTCGTTTTGAAGAAAAGGTGAGCACAGAAAATGCTCAGCTCGTATGCCAATGGTCCAACTCCCTCGGCAAATCCTTTCAAGAACAATGGATGGGACCAATGATTCCTTTTCCCTTGACCATTCAAGTCTTGCAAGATTTGGAAGGAATCTTTTCAATCTTTGATGGATACGAGTTTGTGGGGCTTATCCAGAAAATCAGGCAAGAAGACAGCAATCTTCATATTGGAAGATTTTTTATCAACCCCCAGAAACAGGGGCAAGGCTTAGGTAGCCAGGCCTTAAGGAAATTTGTTAGTTTGACTTTTGAAAATGGAGACATAGATAGTATTTCTCTAAATGTCTTCGATGCAAATCAAGCAGCCAAGCACCTCTATCAAAAAGAAGGATTTGAAATTGTTCAAACCATTGAAGCACCTGCACGAAAATACCTTATGAAAAAGTTTAGATAGAAATCAAAAAAGCCTTGGTTCCCAAAGCTTTTTTATGTTATAAACTCATTAAAATAACTCCCAGTTAGATTTGGAATATTTTTTATTCTGTGTCATATAAAAATAAATAAAATGAATGGCTATAGCTAGAGCTAAAATGGTTGTTATACTCACTACTATTATAGGATTAGAAGCAAAGATTAAAGAGAGAATCAAGGCAGCCAGATAGAGTGTCGCTTGGACACAGTAGTAACTTTTCGAATAGCGAAGATAGTGTTTGTTATAGGGCCCATTTACTAGGACAGCAGCTTGAAAGAGGCCAAATCCGATATAAGAGAAGCTGGTTGCAAAGAGACGATTAGCTTCAGGATTCTGAAGAAAACTCATCGATACAGTCATCATCATAAGTCCAATGAAAATAGGATAGTGACTGTAAATTAGAAATAGTCCCTTTTGATTAGATTTTTCATCAATAGCATGGTCGAATTGACCAAAATAAAACAAGAACAGAGAAATCATAATAATGAGATAAAGAACCGAATAAATCGAGAAATTCTCGATTGTAAAGAAGTTAGCTAGATTCGTAATCATCTCTCCAAACGTAATAATGACAAGAAGGGAGATGCGCTCGATTAAATGGGGAAGATTTACCTGGTAATGCTTATCTTTATTAAGCAAGATACTTGGCATAATAAAGATAAACAGAATACTAGCAAAGAAGATATAGACTCTAACGTAAATAGGAAGAAGAGTTGCTAGATAGACTCCTAAACTTCCTAGACCTGTTATCCATAGAAAACCTTTGATACTTTCCCGTTCAACATCATCGGTTGATTTTCTAAAAAATTCAACCAAATATTGAAAAAATAAGGTAAGGGTTAATGTACCAATAGCCCAACAGAGATAATGAAAATATTGTTGCCAATCAGGTCCAATCATATTGGCTATAAAGAGTAAAAGTCCCATTTTGATAAACATGATTACCATGTTAAATAAAGAGTTCTTTCCATAGCGATTGGTATAATCGGTTTGAATCATCCAGGAATCGATGAGAACCAAAATAGCAATGAAAAAATCAAGGAAAGAATTCCAAGTCAAAATACCGTTATGAAGATGGTCGATTAAAGTAGTTACTTTTGAAATTGCAAAAACAAAAACTAAGTCATAAAAAAGTTCTGAAAATTCTACACGTTTATGTTTAATAAGAGTTGTCATCTTAAGACCTTTCTATTTTAGAAGTACAATTTACTATAACAGAAAATGGCAATAAAAGAAAAGGAGGTGCTTAAATAACTTCATATGGCGCAGTTCAGAAGGGGCGTTTTTTCTATCGTTTTTTAGTTCTAAGACTACACAAAAAAGCCTTGATTCCAAGGCTTTTCCTGTTGTATATAGATGCCCCCTACATGTAAATTAGCGTTAAAATAAGTTAAAATAAATAAGTAAAAAGCGATTAAATCAAGATATTATCACACGCTAGTTAGTATTGAAATTAAGGAAATTGACCAGTGGTTGACCAAATAAATTTTTAGTTTTTCCTGTAATTCCTAAGTTTAAAAAATCAATAATCACGATTTTTTATACATGGTTCGATACCGTGTTCGGCGCAATTGGTATAGTCCGATATGCATTCTCAAAAATGGTTTAAATAGCGTAGTCTTTTAAACTAGTTTTGTGAATCCAAAAAATCTTCCTACAAACGTAAGAAGATTTTTTTAATTATTCTATAATTGTATAATCTCCACTATCTAACAAGTCTATTACTTTTTGAACAAATTGAGTTGAAAGTAAATCTACTATATCAGCTCCATGAGTTTGAAAATTCTCATCTATTTCTTTGATTTCCAATTGAGTATTTTTTTCTACCCTTTCTTCTGTAATTGGGGTATGAAAACTATATTCACCGATTTCATAATATAAGAAATATAAATATTTTTTCTCACCTAAGCTATAATCAAAAAATTCAACTTCCTTATTTCTATCGTAGTCATAGTAACTATTTTCCCAAACAATATCATTTCTTTTTTCATTATATAGTTTTTCATAATTTTTTTGATAACTATAGACTCGTTGTCTTTTCTCACCTGCATACTGTTTATGAATTAATTTTGGACTGAAGTTTAATAATAAATCTTCTTTCATACTATAGTATTTTTCTTTCTGTTCTTTTGCATTTTCAATATTATTTTCTTTGTATCTATAGAATCCAGCTTGCTTATAATCTTCTATTTTATCTCGATAGTTTTTTGCTCTTTTATTAACAGAATATATACATTCTGCAATAATTTTATTTGTTATTTCTTTATTCTTAATTAAATCATTATATATCTTAGGAGTTCTCATTTTTTAATCCTCACATTATTTCTTTCTTTTAATATATTTTAACAAAAATCTTCCTATTTATGATAAGAAGATTTTTTTATTATTCTAATTTTTTCTACGTACTGTTACAACTCCAAATGTTCCAAGAATTGCACCGAATACCAACATTGCAACACTTGATGACTCTCCAGTATTTGGTAATGATTTTGAACGTTCTACTCGTGAATATGTCACTTTTTCATCTGCACCTGCTTTAACAGCTGGAGCTGAATATGTTTGTTGTTTATCTTTTGTTTGTTCTTTATCTTTCGCAACAACATCTTCTTTAGCATCCAAAGCAACATCTTTACCTGATTGTGAAGCTGGTTTTGTTTTATCAACATTTTTTTCAGTATTTTCTGTAGGTAAAGTATTAGAATCTGAATCTACTCGAGGTACAGCCACAACAGTTCCGTCTGGTAGAGTTGCAACTACATTATCTTTAGCTTTGTTTTCTAAGTCTAGCAACTTATCAAACTCTTCTTGGATTTCAGCTAATTTAGTTTGTTCAGCTTGCAATTTAGCTGTAACTGCGTCTACTTTATCTTGTGCCAATTTTGCAGAAGATTTTGCTTGAGTCAATTTTGTTTCCAAATCAGCTACTTTTGCTTGCGCATCTGTAAGATTCTTATCTGCGTTTAGATAAGCACTCAATTCTGTTGCAATTGATTTCGCATCTGATACCAATTGGTCTTTTTCTGCATGGAGCTTCGCTTGTTCATCTTGAAGTGCAGTCAACTTGTTTTCTTCTGTTTGCAATTTTGCTTGCGCATTTGTAAGAGCATTTTCAGCATCTTTTTGAGCAGTTTTAGCTGTAGCTAGTTCATCTTTAGCTGTTTCAAGAGCAATTTCTTTTTCTGCTTGGCTTCTTGAGAAGTTTTCAACAGCTTTTTCAGCAGTTGCTTTACGTTCTTGTGCATTTTTCAAAGCAAGGTTTGCCAATTGCAAGTTCTTTTCAGCAACTTCTGTTTGAAGTGGACTAGCTGTTTTACTTGCCAATTCTTTTTCAGCTTCTGTTTTAGCGTCAAGTGCAGAAGCATATTTGCGTGAAGCGGCTGCCAATTCTGCTTTAGCATTTGTAAGAGCAGTTTGAGCTTGGCTATTTTGTTTTTGTGCTTCAGCTAGTTTTGCTTCAAGTTGGGCAAGTTCTTGGTTGAGGTTGATTTTATGTTTACCATCGCTACCAAATGAGTTGACAAACCAACGTTTACCATTGATATTAGCGACAGTCATTGCAACACCACCACCGTTTAGGTTGTTAGCAGCGTGTCCCCAATTTGATTCATCATCTAAGAATGAATATTCTTTAAAAGCATCTAACACAGCATATTTCAAATCAAGCATTGTTGAAATTTGATCACTTTTATAGATGAATGCCATGTTTTCAGGATCAGTGTTTCTATTGATGTGACCAGCTACAGCAGGGTCAGTTCCACGAGCTTCATAAGCTTTAGCTTTTTGTTTACTGTGTTCAAGAGTATCTTGTGCAGCATAAGCTCGGTATTTTTCTGAATATCCCATTTTTTCTTGTAAAGCATTTACCAATTTAGCATAAAAATCACTAATTTCAGCAATTTCTTTATCGGTTAAATTGTCAATATTGATGCTGCGTTTATCATCATTCTTATTGAAGTCAACTGTTAGAGCTTTATGCATTTTTGCTCCCATTGTCAACATAAGTTCGTCTGCTTTACCATCTCTCTTATAACGATTACGTACATAATAGCTTTTAGCATCTGAGAATGTGATATCGTTCTTATCAAGACCATAATAAGCTTTTTCTTCATCTGTCAAATGATGAACTGGATTTCCCATATGAATGATAGCTTCACCAGAGAGAGCTTTCTGTGTATCCAAGGCAGTTTGCGCTTCTTTTTCTTTAGACGCTGTAGCATCTGCTTTTTCTTGGATGGATTCAACTTTTGTTTTATCTGCGTCCATCATTTCTTTAGCTAGTTTCAAGGCATCGTTTTTGACATTTACATTGTTTGTAGCTTGTTTGATGGCGTCTGCGCGGTTGCTATCTGCTTTCTTAGCAGTTTCGACAGCTGTTGTTGCACTTGAGATATTCGCATTTGCTTGTTCAATATCTTTTTCAGCTTGGGCAAGAGAGGCTTTGGCTTCGCCAAGTCCTGAACCATTTAGCGCGTCTTCAGCTGATTTTACATTCGCTTCTTTAGCGGTTACTGTTTTATCCGCTTCAGCTTTCTTACTTGTTGCGCTTGCAACGTTAGCTGTTTCAGTTGCTACAGTTTCAGTTTGAGCTTTAATCGCTTCAGTAGATGCTTCAGTTGCTTTTTGATTGGCTTCTTGAGCTTTTACATTCGCATCTTGTTTTGCTTTTGTAGCAGTGATATTTTCTTCTGTAGCATTGGCTTTAACAGCTTCAGCTGATTTCAAGTCCTCTTTAGCGCTTGTCAAAGCAGATTCAGTAGTTGTGACAACTTTGTTAGCAGAAGTAGCTTCAGCGGTTGCTGTTTCATTTTCAGCTTCAACTTGCTTAACAGTAGACGCTTGAGCATCAAGAGCAGGCTTGACATCAGAAGATTTCTTCACTTCTGGTTTTGCGTTAGCTACAGGTTTTGAAACAAGAGCAGGTTCGTTTACAGCAGTTGTATCAACTGCTGTTGTAGTAGTTGCTTCTTGAGCAAATGCAGGCACACCAACAGACGCAAGCGCAATAGCTGTTGAAGTTGTTAGGGTTTTCAGTTTCTTCATCATTTTCTCCTTTGATGGCTGATAAAATGAGCTAATTTTTATAGTTTTACTACACTATTTTATCATTATATAGTGTAATATTCAACACTTATATACTATACAAGTGTAATTTGTACTACTTATTATTTATAATGTTTATCTTTAAAATAATAGTGAAGGTAAACAATTATGAATCAAAACAACTTACAAACTTTTATTGCAAAAAGAATTAGATATTTACGATTAACAAAAGGGCTAAGCCAAGAAAAACTTTCCGAATTAGCCGGCTTAGGCTCGAAACATATCCACAACATAGAAAATGAAAAATATAATTTTCAAATACAAACACTGAATAAAATACTTATAGCTCTTGAAGTAGATGAAAAAACATTTTTTAATTTCGGTTTTCCAGAAAAGAGTAAAGAAATTGAAAATATTATCAATCAACTTGAACAAATACCAGAACCACAAAAAACAGATATAATTGATGCAGTAGCAACCCTATTAAACAACATAAATAACCGCTAAGATTCACACATCCTAGCGGTTATTTTTTATTCATTTATTTTCTTTCCTTATAATATGCAGATTTATTGTGAGACGAATAACGTTCCTTCGCCCTGTAATATTCAAAACTAGATTCTCTATCATCATTAGCATCAACAATTGTTAAAAAATCACTGTCTTTTTGCCATTGTTCAATATCAATAGAAGTAAAAAATTTTTCAAATAAAGCTGTTAGCATGACATCTCGAATCTCTTCTTTTGAAATAGAACCAGCCCATGACCTAAAAACAGCTCTTTCATGCATATCCTTTAGCTCATCTTCTGTTGCTTCTTCAAAATAGTTTTCACTATCTATGTTGCTTTTATAATCTTTGAACTTATCAAAATCAAATCCGCTCTTCTTAACTAAATATCGTTCACACCGTTTCTCTAATCTATCAAGAATTTCATAATTGAATACCTTTGTTCTGTTTCGACCAAAAGTTTTAGAATTAGCTTTATCCCACTGTCCCATAGCTTCCAATTCTGTAACAAATTTTCTACGTAAACTTTTTTTAATATTTTTTGTTTCCTCAATTTGATACTTTTGTATCATGTCATCAATAAATTCAGATAATCTTTTTAGTTTTAAATTAGTCATTTTTTATTCCTTAACACTTTCTAATGTATATCGTACACATAAATTATATATCGTAAATATTGATTTGTCAAATTTAAAATACACATTTTATAGATTTTCGAAAAAATTATTGCTAGAATAGACTCATAAAGTTACTGCTCTCGTAGCAAAACTTTAAAATACTTTTTAACAAAGGGGGCCAATTATGGCATTTTTTAAACGCACAAATGGCTACAGTGCTAGCCTAGCAGAACAAGCTCTTTCAGATGAAGTTGTAAAATTGGTTGGTAAACAACTTGAGATTCAATATGAATTTGAAAAATCGGGCGAAATTGTCAACGGTAAAGAAAAAATGAAACGTACAGATAACATTCAAGGCTATCAAGTTTACGTTGCAAGTGATAATCACAATCCTTTTAAGGTCAAGTTTTTACCAGAAAATAAGCCAAATTTATCAAAATTCGAAATCGGAGATATTGTTGAATTTGAAGATTTAGAAGCTTTTGAAAACCAGTACGGACAACTTTATTTCAGGGCAAAAGATATTAAGAAGAAAGGAAAATAATGCATGGCTTTTTTAATGAATAAAAGCCAAAATCAGAAAGTGTCAGAAGCGGTTGTTTCTGACACTACTGAATTTGGTAAAAACAAATTCGAATTAGAACAATTTATTTTGAGAAATTTGAATAACGCTCTCAATATTAATGATGAATCATCTTATTTAAATTCATTTGATATTAAGGTTGCAAGCAATGATTCCGGCGTTTTTTACGTCCCAAATCTCCCTGTAAGTTATTCTTTAAGCAAAAAACTATACTTTGATATTTTTGCAATTTGCGCTGGCATACTCTACCCATTCAAGACTCTCTTACCACAGAATAATGCTTTTTTTGTTCCTTATGATACAAAAAATGAAAATCAAGCACGTGCATTTTTCTTTCCTTGGGTTGATGGGATTCCAACTCGGTTAAAGATTGATAATCTTTCATCTTTTATTAAAAAGAACGTGTCAGAAAATACTCTCCCAATTATGGCTAACAATATTTGTAATATCCCAATGAAAGCGGTGACAAGTTTGGCGGTGAGTGGAGCATCTGGTACAGGAAAGACTCATTTCTTACGTTATTTGATTAGTTGTCTAAAATCTTTCACAAATCAAATTATTTGCGTCGACCCTAAAATCGCTGATGTTTACTTACTAAGTAAGGAATTAGGTTTAGAAGTATTAGCACCAACACATGGTTCAAACTTAAACAGTTTTATTACAGAGGTCAATGAATTGTTGGGTCGAATCATTAATAAGATATATGAACGGCAAAAAATATTATTAACAAATCCAAAAACTCAGTTTGAACGCATTTATATTGTTATTGATGAACTGTTGGCACTTGTTCAGGGGAGCTCTAAGCAGTCTCGTGAATCATTTGGGCAATTACTTGGGACGATTGCTCTTCTCGGCCGTCAGACCTCCATCTCACTCATTTTATGTAGCCAACGCTTTGATGCAACTGCATTTGGCGGTAATACAGCAGTACGTGAACAAATTAACTGTATCTTTATTTTAGGTGAGATAAATGCGAATACTTGTCAGTTTTTATTGCCCAACATCAATGTTGATAATATTGTAGTCCCACCTGGTATTGGTACAGGTATAGTCAAGTTTACAGATAGTGAACATCGAACGCATATTATGCCACTTCTAACCCCCTCTTATAACATCAGGAAGGAAGAAATCACATGACGAAATACTTTAATAAATACAATGTAGTTAATTTTACAATTTTTGTTTCTATTATATTTTTTATTTTAGAGCGTTTGGCTACATTTATCATTTTTCAAATACATATAGAAACATTTTTTTATTTTATTGTTTTTATATCAGTACTACGTTTAATTTCGAGTGTATCATTTATATTATTACTATTTATAATTAATATCGATTTTGCATTTAGAAATGCTGAATTTGATTATTTCAGAAATAGCATTAAGTCATATGTTGCGACGTGGCAAATGAGACGATTTTGTAGGCAGATAAATGTAGAGCCAACTTTGGAAGAATCTTCTCGCTACAGCAATTCAAAACAGGAAATTATCAGAAAAGCAAACCGTTCTCTATTGACATTAACTGTTGTTTACTATGAACAAAAAGCTGTTGCAACATGGACTTTTCCAGCGAATTGTGAAAGTTATAATATTATGGAAGAATTATTAGCACAGGCTAAAAGAGAATTAAATCAGTTAGATAGTAGATATTTATTTAATGATTTTATTAGATTAGAAAATAGTAGAACATTCAGCTCAACAGCATTTAGAAAAAAATAAAGGTGCGGTGTACTGCTACTGAAGGTAAGCAAGTACACCAGCACCATAAATTTAAAACAATTCACGTCTAATGAATAAGATTTTTATGTTGTGATGTGTCAAGAAAATATGATGTTTGTTTGGATGTGGATGCACGTTTTTCTCCGTCAGTGCATCCACATTCAAACCATATCACAACAACTCAAAATCAACACACACTCTCTATTTTGTGTCAAAATCAGGAAGGATTTTTATGAAGATTAATCAAAATGATAGAAAAAGAAAATTTTTTGGTCAAATTTCATTTGAATATGAACATAATGCAAATTTAAAATTAACTGAAAAAGATTTTCGTGAATCCGTTGTTCAACGTATTAAAGACTATTGTAAAAATGAAGATGATAGGTATCATATTATTTTTCATGATAAAGATTTAAAAGATGACGGAAGTTCAAAACCATTGCATGCCCATTTTTATATTGATTTCAAACATGCTCATACTTATTCATCTGTTTATAAAAGCTTATCAATTTCAAGAGAACAAAATTTAGAGTTTGTTCGTAGTTCGATAAAAGCATGTCGATATTTAACACATAGAAATGAACGTAATATGGAAGAACACAAATTCCCCTATGAGGTCAAAGAAGTCATTTCATCAGAAAATACAAACTATATCGATGATATCATGGGAAAAATCAAAAATCATAGCAAAGAAAAATCTGACAATGGTCTAGAAATAGACGATTATTGTTTAGAATTAAGCTATCTAATCTCAGAAGAAGGCTTACTTACAACTGAAGCAAAACAACAATTATTTGAGCAATTCACTCAACGGATAGCACAAAAAGCGTGGAATTCAAATAAAAGACAATTTGAGGAAAACAGACAAGAATTTATTCATAAGGAGTTTATTCGTATGAGTAAGGGCGAACGAAATCATACAGGTATTTATATTCAAGCTGAAGGAGGAACAGGAAAATCATATTTAGCACGCTTACTTGCAGAAGAACGTGATAGATTAGGAGCACATACCCCATCAATAAATAAAAAGCGTTTCGATTTAGGTTCTGGCTACAAAGGGGAAAAAACAATTGTAATCAATGAACTAGATGCAAGTTGTGGCATGACTTTTCGAGAGTTATTTCAGATACTAGAACCAGATTCAGCTACACAGTTAAGTTCACGGTTTAAAGATGCGTATATCATCAATGATTTAACAATTATCACAAATTCAGATAGTTATTGGGATTGGTGTGATTCGTGGTTTGGAAAGAAAAATAAAGAATATCATCAGCTAATGCGAAGAATTAGATTTGTAATTAAAATGATTCACGATGAAAAGAATAAGGTTATCAAAATTGAATTATGGAATTACACAGCAAAACGTGATTTAAAAGAAAAAGCAAAACAAGCATTTGAAAAATTACAGACGTATTCACTAAACAGTGTAGAAAATGAAGAAGAATTTCGAAAAATCGCTTCGGATATATTAGGAAGAATTAAGAAAGTAAAAAATATTGACAGCAAAAGAAAAGTTATCACTACAGACTCAACCGACCAAAGCGAGTGCAGTGATAACTAAAACTAGTGGAAATAATAAATACTATTTCTGCTTCTATTGTATCATAGAATAAGGAAAAATTATATGACAGATAAAATTTTAATCAAAATAGACAATTTAGAAGTACAGTTGCCTGCCTCTCATATCATAGTAGAAAAAGATGAATACCTCAACTTAAAAAACAAGGCTTCTCAGGGGAAGTATATGAGCTTATCCGAGGTTTTAGAGATGGTTTCAGTCTCTCGACCTTGGCTATTGGAACATGTTCTTTATCAACCTGCTATTCGCTCAAAAATCGATATTGATAAAAACAAAGATGGGTTTGTGAAATATCCAGACAGTCAGGGTGGACGGTACTATTTCTTAGCTAGTAAAACGAAACAATTTTTTGAAGAAAACTTTGCAGAAATCTTTAGTTTATGATACGATAATCAAGATAATATCTTGGTTATCGTCTTTTAGAAAGAGGTAATCATGTCAGTTTCATTCAGAAAACGAGGAAAAAAGAATTTATGGGATTATAGAATTTTTGATAAAAATAAAAAGGTGGTTGCTTCAAATTCAGGCTTTAAGACAAAAAGAGAAGCTGAAATTGAAGCGTTAGCTCTTGAGTTAAAATTGCTTAATGGTGCAATAATTGATAAAAATATTACATTCTATGCTCTATGGGAAAAGTGGCTAGAATTAACAGTTAAACCAATTGGAAAAGCGGAATCTACTTTCAATAAGCATCTAATACGTGGTAAATTCATTCAAGCATATTTCAAAGACAAACCAGCCTTAAAAATTAAAGCAAGCGAATATCAAGAATTTATTAATAAGTACGCTGAAACTAATAGCAGAGACAATGTTAGTAGAATGAATGCGGAAATTAGAAATGTGATTGTATTTGCGAAAAGAGATAAGCTTAATATCGAAGATTTTACTGAAGGAGTTATACTCTCAGGACGACCTCCACAAAAGCGAAGAGATGAAAAATATATTCATAGCTTTGAAGACTATCAAAAGTTAGTAACATATTTAGAAAGCAATCTTGATTTAACAACTTCAATCGTTCCACATTTACTATTAATTCAACTAAAAACGGGATTACGTGCAGGGGAAGTTGCAGGTCTCACATGGGATTGTGTATTGTGGGAAAGTTCAGAAATAAAAACATATCGCAGATATGATACTATAAAAAAACGTTGGACAAAACCCAAAACGGAAGATTCAGTTCGAACAGTTCCAATAGATGAAGATACATTAACAATTTTAAAGAAAATAAAACAAGAGCAATCTGTATTCATTGAAAATGAGATGATTACGAATAATGAAAATATGATTTTTATTGATTTGAATTATAATGTTGTAACAAATGCAGGAGTGAACAAGCATTTAAAACAAATTTTAAAGACCTTAAAAATTCATCCTCAAACTATGACAAGTACAGGTCTGAGACACACGTATTGTTCAACAATGTTAGCAATGGGTGTTGATATTTGGGCAGTTTCAAAATTAATGGGTCATAGAGATATTAAACAAATAACTGAAACTTATGGACATCTTATAAAAGAAAAAGCAGATATTGAAAATAACAAAGTTCGTGCTGTTTTGACGAGTTTAGTTAAAAAATAGAATTATTGACCAAAAGTTGACCAAATCAAAAAGAAACGTTGATTTAACAACGTTTCTAAACTATATACTATGCCCCCTACAGGGATCGAACCTGTGACCCACGGATTAAGAGTCCGCTGCTCTGCCAGCTGAGCTAAGGAGGCAAAGAAAAAGCTGTATTGGTGCCGAAACTTCACGGTTTGTATTGAACCCGCGCAATTAAGCAGGTGGGCAACTCGCTCTAACTGAAGCTGTTTCCGTGTGAGACGGCCTACATGCTGTTAGAAGACTTTTGTTTCCCTAATAATACAAAAAATAGTCGGTCAACACTTAAGTGTGAAGTCGTACACCACAGCGTTTCTATGTTTATATGATACCACTTTTTCAAAAAAAATCAAGAGGAAAGTGCAATTTTTTGAAAAGGATTTCAGATTTTTCGCAAACGGTCGATGGCTTCCTTTCTTTGAGCCAAAGCCCGTTCATATTTACCAGTGTCTTCTGCTTGGAAATAGTGATGATTACGGATTTTTTCTGGCAGATAGTCTTGTTTAATCCAATTTCCAGGATAGTTGTGTGGATAGAGGTAGTCTTGGGCATTCCCCAGTTCCTTGCTTCCACTGTAGTGCCCATCACGCAGGTGTCGCGGAATAGGCAAGTGCCCTGATGTTTTGAGGTCAGCAAGTGCCTTATCCATAGCTACATAGGCTGAGTTGGATTTTGGAGAAAGGGCCAAATCAATGACGACATTGGCAATGAGAATGCGGGCTTCTGGGAACCCAATCTTCTGGGCAGCATCCAGAGCAGTCACGGTATGAATCTGGGCCTCAGGATTGGCTAAGCCGATATCTTCATAGGCGATAACGGTCAAGCGACGAGCGAGACTTGGCAAATCACCAGCCTCAATCAAGCGGGCAGCATAGTGAAGACTGGCATCAACATCTGAGCCACGGATAGACTTTTGCAGGGCTGAGAGAACATCGTAGTGGCCATCTCCATCCTTGTCCATGGTAATGTAGCTCCGCTGCAAGCTATTTTCCATGATGTCTAGGGTGATGTGGCGGATGCCCTCGTCATTCTCAGGGGTAGAGAGAACTGCCAAGTCCAGTGAGTTAAAGGCAGAGCGAAGGTCTCCGTTTGTAGAGGTTGCGATGAAATCCAGCGCATCCTCATCTAGTTCTACTGGAAAATCAAAACCACGCTCAGGGTTACTTAGAGCTATCTGCAGGGCCTCTTTGACGTCTTGGTTAGACAGAGGTTCCAGTTCAAAAATTTGAACGCGACTGCGAATGGCAGGAGTGACAGAGAAGAAAGGATTTTCAGTCGTAGCGCCAATCATGATGACCAGTCCACTTTCCAAGAGAGGCAAGAGGAAGTCTTGCTTGGTTTTATCTAGTCTATGAATTTCGTCAAGGAGTAGTACAAGTCCCCCTGAGAATTTAGCTTCTTCCGCGATTTCTTGAAGTCGTTTTTTACTATCAACTGTCGCATTGAAAGTTCGAAAGGCATACTTAGTAGTCCCAGCGATGGCTGAGGCAATACTGGTCTTGCCGATTCCTGGAGGTCCATATAGAATCATGGAGGACAGGCGGTTGGCTTCCACCATACGGCGGATGATTTTTCCAGGTCCGACCAGATGTTCCTGACCGATGACCTGGTCGATGGTTTTAGGGCGCATGCGAAGCGCGAGATTGTCTGGCATAGCAGTCCTTTCTAACGTGGATTTTCTGATGTATATGTGGTAAGATGGTAGTATCTATTTTAGCATATTTCCGAGCAATCGGGGCGATTAAGAGTCGCATAGGAAGAGGACAAAATGGCAACATATGGATTTTTAGATGTTTTAGAGGAAGAGTTGGAGAAGAATTTTCCCTTTGACTTTGAGATTAGTTGGGACAAGCGCAATCACGCGGTTGAAGTGAGTTTTCTATTGGAAGCGCAAAATGCTGCAGGTGTGGAGATGGTGGATGAGGATGGAGAGGTTTCATCAGATGACATTCTCTTTGAAGAAGCAGTGCTTTTTTACAATCCTGCCAAATCAACAGTCAATGAGGAAGACTATTTGACTGTCATTCCTTATCTGCCTAAAAAGGGATTTTCTCGTGAGTTTTTAGCTTATTTTACCCTTTTCCTTAAAGATACTGCCGAGGTTGGACTAGATGCCCTCATGGACTTTTTGGAAGACCCAGAAGCAGAAGAATTCGTCATGGAATGGAACCAAGAAGTCTTTGAAGAAGGAAAAGTAGGTTTGGAAGAGGGAGAGTTTTATCCTTATCCGAGATACTAGGAGTTGGTTGGAGATTTTATGAAGAAAATTGGGATTTATTTGGTTTATGTGCTAGCTGTTGTCTTTATTATGCTGGCTTGTGCTTGTGGAACAATCGCATTTGCAGAGCTGGGGTATTCCGCAGTTTTAGTCTTTACTTTTGGTTATGCCTTCGCTCTTCTAAGCATGTATTTAATCTTGATTCTTCATGAGCTGGGACATGCTTTTTGTGGCTACTTGACAGGCTATCGGCTGGTGGCTTTTGGATTAGGACATTTTATTTTGACCAAAAAGTCAGGTAGGTTTCATCTTAGTAGAACAGCCATTCTGAAAAATGTTGGTGCTCAATACATTGGTTTAAAAGAGGATGAAAGCGATCAAAGAATCATCTTGATGCTTTCAGGAGGATTGATAGTTCATCTTTGCTTGATATTATTGGCGATAGTGTTTGGATTTTTAACAAGAAACTGGTATTTTGCAGGGACTTGGATTTTTCTTAATCTGTCTTTCTTCCTAAATAACATTTTACCAGTCGGCATCACCGATGGCGCAAAAATTTGGGAATTGCTACAACACCCTGAAAATACGAAATACGCCTACCTGATGTTGAGGCATTCTGCCCAGACCTTGCTAGCTCCTCAAGAATATGATTTAAAAGACTTTATCATGTCTGTTGATGAGGAGGCGAGAGGGAGTTTTGCAGAAAGTGTTCAGACTCTTCAGGGGTTGGTATTCATATTGGATGATAATATAGAGCTTGCAAAGCAAGAGTTTCAGTCTGTGTTAGAGAAAACAGATAATCCAATGTCTAAAACTAGTTCTCAATTATACCTTCTTCAAGTTGCTCTGATGGAAGGAGATAATAAGAAAGCGGAAGAATATGCAAGTATTCGAGGGGTCAAATCCTTTTTATCTCTAAAAACAGCAGATATGCAGGTCATTCAAGCTTGGTATCAATTTAAGGTAAGGAAAGATGTAGTTCAAACTCACAAGGCTATGAAGATTGCTAGACAGAAAATGAATAGCAGTCGGATGTTACGGGATGAGAAAAGCTATTATCAAAACTGGTTAGCCGAGCTGGAAAAGGAATTAACCGAAGGAGTCTAATATGGAAATAGAGATTTCTGATTTTACAGGCTGTAAGATTGCTTTGTTTTGTGGGGATAGGCTCTTGACTATCTTACGCGATGATAAGACAAGCATTCCCTGGCCCAATATGTGGGAACTGCCAGGTGGTGGACGCGAAGGTGATGAAAGTCCTTTTGAGTGCGTGGCGCGTGAAGTTTATGAAGAACTGGGAATTCATCTGACTGAGGATTGTCTACTATGGAGTAAGGTTTATCCAAGTATGCTTTTTGCGGATAAACAATCTGTATTTCTAGTCGGCAAGTTAACGCAAGAACAGTTTGACCAGATTGTATTTGGAGATGAAGGACAGGGCTATCAGTTAATGAATGTCGAGGAATTTCTTAGTTCCAGTCAAGTTGTACCTCAGTTGCAGGATAGAGTGAGGGATTATTTGGAGGAAAGTTTATGATAAGACTTGAACGAGCAGGAGCAGAGAATTTGGAGACCATCATTGCGATTCAAAGAGCTAGCTTTAAGGCGGTTTATGAGAAATACCAAGATGAGTATGATCCTTATCTGGAGGACCGTGAACGAATTAAGTGGAAACTAGTCGAGCGTCCCAATAGCTATTACTACTTTGTGAAAGAAAAGGGAGAAAATATCGGATTTTTACGAATTCAGACCAATGAAGAGTTAACGAATGCTTGGTTGGGAACAGCGGCAATTTTGCCCCAGTATCAAGGAAAAGGTTATGGTTCTGAAGGATTGGAATTGCTGGAAAAGGAATTTCCAACCGTTAGACAGTGGGATTTGTGTACGGTATTACAGGATGAAGGTATGGTTGCTTTCTATGAGAAGAACGGCTACCATCAAACCCATATTGAACCTGAAAAAGAAGGCATGGATATGGTATACATGAAAAAATGCATAGAGAAATAGAAAGGATAGTTCAGTTACATTTCTAAACTGAACCCGCCCTAAACACTGTGCCAAAAAGATAAACTTCTCTTAGACACAAGCGTCTTCAGAGAATTTTCTATTTTGGCTTTGTGTTTTACGGGCTTGGTATCTTAATAATGGAAACATGGCAAGAGTTAAAAGTTACAGTGAAGCGTGAGGGGGAGGAACTAGTCTCTAACCTCCTGATTGAGCTGGGAGCGCAAGGCGTTGCGATTGAAGACAGCATGGACTATGTGGGAAATGTTGACCGCTTCGGCGAGATTTTCCCAGAGGTTGAGCAACAGGAGGAAATCGTAGTGACAGCCTACTACCCTGAAACGGTAGATGTGGAAGTGGTTGAGGCAGACTTGCAGGCTCGCTTAGCAGAATTGGCAGATTTTATGGATTTGGGTGAGGTCAAGATGGGGACAACTGCTTTGGCTGAGGAAGATTGGGCAGACAACTGGAAGAAATACTATGAGCCAGCTCGTATCACTCATGATTTGACTATCGTGCCGTCTTGGACAGACTATGAGGCGACTGCTGGGGAAAAGATTATCAAGCTGGATCCTGGTATGGCTTTTGGTACGGGTACCCATCCAACCACTAAGATGAGCCTCTTTGCCTTGGAGCAGGTTCTTCGTGGTGGGGAAACAGTGTTAGATGTGGGGACTGGATCAGGTGTCCTTTCTATTGCCAGCTCGCTGCTTGGTGCTAAGGAAATTTTCGCCTACGACCTAGATGATGTGGCAGTTCGTGTGGCTCAGGAAAATATTGAGCTCAACCCTGGCATGGAAAATATCCATGTAGCTGCAGGTGATTTGCTTAAGGGTGTTGAGATTGAGGCAGATGTGATTGTAGCTAATATCTTGGCGGATATCCTCATTCATCTGACAGATGATGCCTATCGTTTGGTTAAGGACGAAGGCTACCTCATCATGAGTGGAATTATTAAGGACAAGTGGGATATGGTGCGCGAGTCGGCTGAGTCAGCTGGATTTTTCCTTGAAACTCACATGGTTCAAGGGGAATGGAATGCCTGTGTCTTTAAGAAAACCAAGGATATTTCCGGTGTGATTGGAGGCTAGCATGCAACAGTATTTTGTCAAAGGCAGTGCTATCTCTCCTGTCACTATTGAGGACAAGGAAACCAGCAAGCACATGTTTCAGGTTATGCGCTTGAAAGAAGATGATGAGGTTACCTTGGTCTTTGAGGATGGCATCAAGCGCTTGGCACGTGTGCTTGATGTGGAAGCTCGTCAGTTTGAATTGGTAGAAGAACTAGATGACAATGTGGAACTGCCAGTCCAAGTGACCATTGCATCCGGCTTTCCCAAGGGGGACAAGCTAGAGTTCATCACTCAAAAAGTAACCGAACTGGGTGCTAGCCAGATTTGGGCCTTCCCTGCTGATTGGTCGGTCGCCAAATGGGATGGCAAGAAATTGGGTAAAAAGGTTGAAAAACTAGAAAAAATCGCCCTTGGAGCAGCAGAGCAAAGTAAGCGTAATATCGTTCCAAGTATCCAGCTTTTTGAGAAAAAAGCAGATTTTCTAGCCCAACTTGACCAGTTTGACTCTATCGTAGTGGCTTATGAAGAGTCGGCTAAAGAAGGAGAAGCTGCTGCGCTTTTACAAGCAGTTACTGGATTCGATAAGGGAGCCAAATTGCTCTTTATCTTTGGTCCAGAAGGTGGTCTCTCACCTGCAGAAATCGAAAGTTTTGAAGCTAAGGGAGCGGTTCTTGCAGGACTTGGCCCTCGTATCTTGCGAGCAGAAACAGCACCACTTTACGCCTTATCAGCCCTTAGTGTTTTATTAGAATTAGAGAAATAAGAGGAAGAAAATGGAACAAAAACACCGTTCAGAATTTCCAGAAAAGGAACTTTGGGACTTAACTGCCCTATACCAAGACCGTGAGGATTTCTTGCGTGCAATCGAGAAGGCTCGTGAAGACATCAACCAATTTAGCCGTGATTACAAGGGTAATCTTCATACTTTTGAGGATTTTGAAAAAGCCTTTGCGGAATTGGAACAAATCTACATTCAGATGAGCCATATTGGCAACTATGGCTTTATGCCGCAGACGACAGACTATAGCAATGACGAATTTGCCAATATTGCTCAAGCTGGGATGGAATTCGAAACAGATGCCAGTGTAGCCTTGACCTTCTTTGACGATGCCTTGGTGGAAGCTGATGAGGAAGTCTTGGACCGTTTGGGTGAATTACCTCATTTGACGGCAGCTATTCGTCAGGCAAAAATCAAAAAAGCCCACTATCTAGGGGCTGATGTGGAGAAAGCCTTGACCAATCTCGGTGAAGTTTTCTACAGTCCGCAGGATATCTATACGAAAATGCGAGCTGGAGATTTTGAAATGGCTGACTTTGAAGCTCATGGTAAGACTTATAAAAACAGCTTTGTGACCTATGAGAATTTCTACCAAAACCATGAGGATGCTGAGGTTCGTGAGAAATCTTTCCGTTCCTTCTCAGAAGGTCTTCGTAAGCACCAAAATACGGCTGCTACAGCCTATCTAGCTCAAGTCAAGTCTGAAAAAATCTTGGCTGATATGAAGGGCTACGACTCAGTCTTTGATTATCTTCTAGCTGAGCAGGAAGTGGATCGTGCCATGTTTGACCGCCAGATTGACCTCATTATGCAGGAATTTGCGCCAGTCGCTCAGAGATACCTCAAGCATGTTGCCAAGGTCAATGGTCTTGAAAAGATGAGCTTTGCAGACTGGAAATTGGACTTGGACAGCGCCCTGAATCCTGAAGTGACTATTGACGATGCCTATGATTTGGTCATGAAGTCAGTAGAACCTTTGGGGCAAGAATATTGTCAGGAAGTTGCTCGCTATCAAGAAGAGCGCTGGGTGGACTTTGCTGCTAACAGTGGCAAGGATTCCGGTGGTTATGCGGCGGACCCATATCGCGTACACCCTTATGTACTCATGAGCTGGACAGGCCGTTTGAGCGATGTTTATACCTTGATTCATGAAATCGGGCATTCTGGTCAATTCATCTTTTCAGACAATCACCAAAGCTATTTCAACGCTCACATGTCTACCTACTATGTTGAAGCGCCGTCAACTTTCAATGAATTGCTCCTCAGTGACTACTTGGAGCACCAGTCTGACGACCCACGTCAAAAACGCTTCGCTCTGGCTCATCGCTTGACAGACACCTACTTCCATAATTTCATCACCCACCTCTTGGAAGCATCCTTCCAGCGTAAGGTTTATACATTGATTGAAGAAGGGGAAACCTTTGGGGCAAGCAAACTTAACAGCATTATGAAGGAAGTTTTGACGGATTTCTGGGGAGATGCCATTGAAATCGATGATGATGCAACTCTGACTTGGATGCGCCAAGCTCACTACTACATGGGCTTGTATAGTTACACTTACTCTGCTGGTCTTGTCATCTCGACAGCTGGTTACCTTCATCTTAAAAACTCAGAAACTGGAGCTGAAGACTGGCTCAATCTCCTCAAATCAGGTGGTAGCAAGACACCACTGGAGTCAGCCATGATTATCGGTGCGGATATTTCAACAGACAAACCACTTCGTGATACCATCCAATTCTTGTCTGATACGGTTGATCAGATTATCGCCTACAGTGCCCAGTTGGGAGAGTAAATTAAAAGAGTCTGGGACAAAAGTTTAACCTTAAATATAAAAAGCGAACAAAACGAGTTATCTGACACTCAGAATTCTGTCTTGTTCGCTTTTTTTCTAATCTATCGATTTTAAAAATTTAGAATAAAGAATACCTAAAATCAAAATTTTTTGTACTGGCCTCTTAAATTATCCCCAAAAGCTATCTTCTTCAGCTTGATCTGAAGAGAAGAGCCAAACTTCTTTGATTTTTCCGTCTTCAATACGGAAGAGGTCAATCCCGTTCATATTGAGTTCAGTACCATCAGCACGTGTTCCAAGAAAAGTAACATTGGCTGCGATTAAATCCTTATTGTCAGAAACCCAATTTGTTATCACCTTAAAGGTTCCATTAGTTTTCTCAGCAAATGTAGCCAGGTGAGTTCCTAGCTTGTCCTTACCAACAACTGTACCAGATATACTATGAGTACCAGGTTGATGCCAGATAATATCGTCTGCCATCGTTTCAAAGACACCAGGAAAGTCACCAGCAATTAAAGCTTGGTTATAAGCATTGAAAATTTCTAAGTTTGTTGACATATCTATTCTCCATTTCTTTTTTATGATATAATTGTAACAGTTACAAACAAAAAAACAAGTAGACACTTTTTCGATAGCTAGTATCAAAAGTAGTACTTTTATTGATACTAAAAGATAAATTTTTTTTAAAAAATAGAAAGAAGATATTTTATGACAAATAAAGTGAGTGAGTATGGTATTTGTCCATTTGCGACAACGCAGAGGGTTTTAACGGGGAAATGGGCACTGGTAATCATTTATCAGTTGAGTACGGGTACCAAACGATTTAAAGAATTGCAGAGATTATTGCCTGGGATTACTCAAACTATTTTGACCCGTCATCTCCGTCAATTAGAAAAGGATAAGATTGTTCAACGAAAGGTCTATGCCGAAGTTCCACCACGAGTTGAGTACAGCTTAACCGAAATGGGGCAGGAATTCAGAGTTGTTTTAGATGCTGTCGAGAAATGGGGTCTAGATTATATCAAGTTGCTAGAAATGTAGAGGTATTGACCATGTATCAAGAGTTACTTAGAAAAATAGCAGAAGAAAAACCGAGCTATCGTCAAGAAGAACTCCAGTGGTTGCTTGATCACTTAGGGGATCCCAATCCAGAGATTCGTGATGAATTGGTTTTTACTAGTTTGGCTAGAGGGATTCAGGAAGAGCTATTTACACAGGAACAATTTCATTTCATTGCTGAGGCGGTTTTATCTGATGGAGGACTAGACAAAGAGATTGATAAGACAGGAACTTCAACGCTTGAACGTTCTTTTAGGGCACTTATTTATGCAAATCTCTTGTCTGCGGATGCCAACCCGCAATCAATTTTCTATCAGGGATTAAAAGCAGAAATTCGTAATGTTCTTTTAAATCAAGGCTTGCACTATCTTTCAAAAGAACAGGATACAACAGGTTTTTCAAGTCAGTATGGTTGGGTTCACGCTTTTGCACATGGATCCGATTTACTGACAGAGGTGGTTTGTCATCCAGACTTTCCTAAAAACAGAGTTCATGAAGTATTTGACATACTTAACCAACTATTTAAAAGAATTTCGATTCGTTTTACAGATGATGAGGATTGGCGTTTAGCGAGAGTGATCTATGAACCTATTTTACAAGGGAAGTTGGAGCAAGAGCAAGTAACCTCTTGGATAAAAACTGTTGATTTTTCGATAGAAGAAAGGGAAGATTTTTATAAATTTTCCAACTTCAGATCCTGTTTGTTGGAAGTCTATGTCCAACTTGATCAGAGAAATAGTTTACAAGATGACTTGAAACAAGCAATCCAGTCTTTTCAATACTAGAAATTAGCGAATAGTTCTATGATTTTCAAGAAAATTTCCAAACAA
The DNA here is from genome assembly GCF_013277145.1 of Streptococcus sp. 3705. GTDB lineage: Bacteria > Bacillota > Bacilli > Lactobacillales > Streptococcaceae > Streptococcus. The sequence goes on from NZ_VMMJ01000013.1 coordinate 64,350, forward strand.
TTTTCTTGAAACCCTTTCCTACTTTTGATAGACTAGTATCTAGTTTTTGAAAAAAGGAGAAAGAAAATGAAAAAATTTGTCGCTGAGTTAATCGGTACTTTCATGCTTGTGTTCGTCGGGACAGGAGCTGTTGTTTTTGGAAATGGTCTTGATGGCCTAGGTCACCTTGGAATCGCCTTTGCCTTTGGTTTAGCCATCGTGGTTGCAGCCTACTCAATCGGAACTATTTCAGGTGCTCACTTGAACCCAGCGGTTTCGATTGCTATGTTTATTAACAAACGTTTGTCATCTTCAGAGCTTGTAAACTATATCCTTGGACAAGTAGTTGGAGCTTTCTTAGCATCTGCTTCTGTCTTCTTCCTCTTGGCAAATTCAGGTATGTCAACTGCTAGTCTTGGTGAAAATGCCTTGGCAAACGGTGTCACTGTCTTTGGTGGTTTCTTGTTTGAAGTCATCGCAACTTTCTTGTTTGTCTTGGTTATCATGACCGTGACTTCAGAAAGCAAGGGAAATGGTGCGATTGCTGGTTTGGTAATTGGTTTGTCCTTGATGGCGATGATTCTTGTGGGGTTGAACATTACTGGACTTTCAGTAAACCCAGCTCGTAGCTTGGCACCAGCTGTCTTGGTAGGTGGCGCAGCCCTTCAACAAGTTTGGATTTTCATCCTTGCCCCAATCGTTGGTGGAGTTCTTGCAGCCCTTGTTGCTAAAAACTTCCTTGGAACAGAAGAATAATTGAAACTCAAAAAGCCTTGCTCCTCATCTTGAGGAACAGGGCTTTTTCGTATGATAATCTTCGAAAATCTCTTCAAACCACGTCAGATTCATTTACAACCTCAAAGCAGTGCTTTGAGCAAGCTGCGGCTAGCTTCCTAGTTTGCTTTTTGATTTTCATTGAGTATGAGTTTAACGGTTGTCAATCTTCTCTGGGTAGAGGTCGTGTTGGAAGAGGCGTTGTTCTGCCAAGCCTTCATATTTAGTTCCTGGCTTACCGTAGTTGTAGTAGGGATCAATTGAGATGCCACCGCGAGGAGTGAATTTTCCCCAGACTTCTAAATAGCGAGGGTCTAGCAAGTTGACCAAGTCTTTCCCGATGGTGTTAATGCAGTTTTCGTGAAAATCCCCGTGATTTCGATAACTAAAGAGGTAGAGTTTGAGGGATTTTGACTCAACACAGAGCTTGTCAGGGATGTAGGAAATATAGATAGTTGCAAAGTCTGGCTGAGCGGTAATAGGGCAAAGTGAGGTAAATTCAGGACAGTTGAATTTAATAAAATAGTCATTCTCCACATGACGATTGTCAAAGGATTCGAGAACTTCTGGTTGATACTCGAAAATGTAGTTGGTTTCTTTGTTGCCTAGTAGGCTTAGATTTTTCATTTCTTCTTGTTGTGACATGATTTTTTCTTTCTAATTTAAACACCACGTTGATTATCGTAGAGGAGGGTATGCAGTTGAGGAAGGACGCGGACATTGCCCCAGCTGTCGTCGGTAGCGACACGTTCCCAGAGTTCTTTGAGGCGGTCCAGTTGGTCTTGGACAATATTACCAGTAGCCTTGGGCTCAGGATTTCCTGCCGATAAGAAGAGGACATCTGGTTGGTAGCGTTCTTGAATCCCTTTGGCAAAGTCTAAATCTGCATCATCAAAGACAGGAATTTTAAAGGCAACCTTATCTGGATCCAGTTGGGAAACGATAAAGTCCAAGGTCTCAAAGTTGACTTCCATCTTGGATGAAGGAGGTTTGGGACTCAGAGTGACTTGGTCGATGTCTTTTAACCAATTTTGCCAGCGAGAGCCTTGGGTCTCAACGGCAAGAGTGACACCACGTTCCTTGAGCTTGGTGACCAGTTCAGCCATGTTGGCTGCTAGGATAGCAGGATTTCCCCCAGATAGGGTGACGTAGTCGTAGCTTCCCAATTTATCCAATGCAGCAATGACCTCGTCAGCTGTCATGCGAGTTGGCTTTTCAGAGCCATCCCAAGTAAAGGCAGAATCGCACCAATCGCAGTGGTAGTCGCAACCAGCAGTGCGGACAAACATGGTTTTCTGCCCGATAGCACGGCCTTCGCCTTGAAAGGTTGGGCCAAAAATTTCCAAAACTGGTAGTTTGAGGACACGTTCCCTAGTCATCTAACCACTCCCGTCTAAACTCCGCAAAGGAAGTCGGAGTCTCATAGAGGCGAACGTATTCCAAACGGAGACTGCGCTCGTCTGGCAACTCTTGGTTCATGGTTTGGAAAATCCAGTAAACCATATTTTCAGCAGTTGTGTTCATATAGGGAAGAGTTTCATTGAGATAGCGATGATCCAAGTGGGGCTCTAAGTAGTTCTTGTAGATCGCTTTGATATCTCCAAAATCGTAGGTCATGCCACGTTCATCTAAAAATCCACTGACAGCAATCTGCAAATGATAGGTGTGGCCATGCAGGGACTTACATTTTCCCTCATAGTGAAAGAGGTGGTGGGCAGCATCGAAGGTAAACTCTTTTGATACCAAGGTTCTGTGAGGATTGTAGACCAGAGACTCCCCAGTTTCCTGTTTGATTTCTTTGGGTGCAAAAAACATTAGTCCTCTCCTTTCTGTGAGAGATAAACATCTAGGCCATGTTGACGTAGGTGGCAGGCTGGGCAATCTCCACAGCCACTTCCAATAATCCCCTTGTAGCAGGTCAAAGTCTTTTCACGAACATAGTCAAAGGCACCGAGTTGGTCAGCTAACTCCCAAGTTTCAGCCTTGTCTAGCCACATGAGAGGTGTTTGGATAACAAAGTCGTAATCCATGGCAAGGTTGAGGGTAACATTGAGGGATTTGACAAAGACATCTCGACAATCAGGGTAGCCTGAAAAATCTGTCTCGCAGACACCTGTCACGATGTCTGTAATTCCACGTTGCTTGGCAAGGACTGCCGCAAAGGATAGAAAGAGGTGGTTTCGACCGTCAACGAAGGTATTGGGAACTTCTCCCTCTTTTTGCTCAATCTCCATATCAGAGGTCAGCGCATTTTCAGTGATTTGCCCCAGCAGAGACATATCTAGGATGTGATGACGAATCCCCTGTTCCTTGGCGATTTCTCTAGCAACTTGAATTTCGAGATGATGACGTTGGCCGTAGGCAAAGGTAACGGCTTCGACTGTTTCATAGTGTTCTTTAGCCCAAAAGAGGCAGGTTGTAGAATCTTGACCGCCACTAAAGACGACCAAGGCTGATTGACGTTTCATAGTACTCCTTCCAAAATGGGAAATGTTCAGAGCACGCAAAAAGCTCCCATGAGGGAGCTAAAAAATACCAAGTCAAGGTTTTTTTTAGCGATGGCGTGTCCCAAACATCGTAATATTCTATCTACAGTCTAGCATATTTTTTGAAAAATGGCAAAGGGCAAGAAAAAAGAGACCAAAGAAAGTACTTGGTCTCTCGTTTGATTAGCTCAATTCAGCAACGATGGCCTTGATTTGTTCTGCTGTGTGAACACCAGCAACTTGTTTCACTACTTGGCCGTCTTTTTTGAAGAGAAGAGTTGGGATAGACATGATTCCAAAAGCACGAGCTGTGTTTGGATTTTCATCAACGTCCATTTTAACGATTTTCAAAACATCTTCTGAAAGTTCTTCAGACAATTTGTCCAAGATTGGACCTTGCATACGACATGGACCACACCAAGTTGCCCAGAAGTCTACCAAGACCAAACCGTCTTTTGTTTCTTGCTCGAATGTTGCATCTGTAATTGCTTTTGCCATTGTATTTCTCCTTTTTTTAGTTATATTGGCTTAAATCTTGTTTCTTGAGATAGAAGAAGACATCTCCATAAGTCCCATGGTAGTCCAAATCATGACCATTGTAGGTTAATTTTTGGACAGGGTAGTAGTCTGCGACGCCGATAAGGCAAGCTTGTTGCGAACGATCAAAGTCTTCATAAGACTCGAAAGTCACAGTTCTTTCGTTCTTGCTGGCATCTAGATAGGTAATTTCAATCATGTTTAAAACTCCTTTGTTTAATGATGACTTTATTTTACTCCTTATAAAAGAGAATGTCAAGAAAAATGATTGCGCACGCAACTTTTTTTCAAAATCATCTTAAATCAAGAAATCCAAACCAGTTTCCAAGCTTTTTTCGACAGCCTTTTGTAGAGAAGCCAGTGTCTTTTGTCCATCACTTGTCAGGCAGATAAAGCTAGAGCGTCGATCTTGATGGCAACACATACGACTGAGCAGACCGCAATTTTTAGCTTCCAAGCGAGCCACCATCCGAGAAACAGCGCTCGGGCTCAGATGAAGCTTATCTGGCAGGTCAATCTGGCGTAGAGATTTTTCTTCAGCCAAGTCCAGATAGTAGAGTAGGTAGAACTCTTTCAAGGTCAGACTTTGCTCGCTCTGCTGGGCAATGGTCTCTTCCAAGCGAGTCTCGATTTCTTTCTGACGCCGATTGAAGTCAAACCATTTTTCCAAATAGGTCATAGTATCTCCTTTCTTTTTAGAGTTGTAAATAGAGGAAAGTCCATTCACGGACAGTCTCTGCATCACAAGATGATTGCGCATGCAATAATTATACTACTTTTCAAGGATACTGGCAAGAAGGACGCTGGAATATTTTATCCTAAATTACACTGTTTTCACAAGTCAAGAATTGTTTGTATCCCCTTTCCTCTCTAATTTTTAATGACTCTTGTGCATTTCCTTGAAATTTTCTGAAAAAAGAGTAAACTGGTATGCAAGAAGTCTATTTCGTGGAGTTTAGGATGAAATTATATGTTCAATTAATGATTCTCTTTGTGATTTCTCTAATCGGAGAGGGGATTTCCAGTTTCTTTCATTTGCCTATCCCAGGCAGTATTATCGGTTTGATTATTCTCTTTCTAGCCCTACAATTCAAGTGGCTGAGAACCAGACATGTCAACATGGTGGGGAATTTCTTGCTGGCCAATATGACCATTCTCTTTTTGCCGCCAGCAGTGGGAATCATGGAAAAGTTTGATGTGATTGCTCCCTATCTTTTGCCCATTGTTTTGATTGTCTTTTTTGCAGCTGTTATCAATATTATCCTCATTGCTTTGGTGGTTCAGTTTATCAAGAGACGGTTTGAGGGAGATTATGAGAAAGGAGATGCCAAATGAGTGAATTTGTTTCCAATCCCCTGTTTGGGCTTGCCCTGTCAATCCTAGCTTATCTAGTGGGAATGCTGATTTACAGACGTTTTCCCCATCCATTGACAACGCCCTTGCTTTTGTCAGCTGTTTTCATTATCATCTTTCTAAAAGTGACGGGTATTTCTTACCAAGATTACTACCAAGGTGGGGTTTATCTGAACAACTTGATTGTTCCGTCGACCGTGGCTCTGGGGATTCCGCTTTATAAGAGTTTTCATCTGATGAAGCACCATGCTCGCAGTATTCTCTTTGGTAGTCTGTTAGCGGTAGTGGTCAATACCTCTTTCACAGCACTTGTGGCGAAAATTTTTGGCATGGACTTTTTCCTAGCCATTTCTCTCTTTCCCAAGTCAGTAACAACTGCTATGGCAGTGGGAATCACAGAAAAATTGCAAGGTCTGACGACTGTGACCTTGGTGGTTGTAGTGGCGACTGGAATTTTAACCAGTGTCATCGGCCCAACCCTTTTGAAGTGGTTGAAAATTGACGACCCAGTAGCTGTTGGTCTTTCCCTTGGAGGAACAGGCCACGCAGTCGGAACAGGCACAGCCTTCCGATACGGCTCTGTAGCAGGAGCCATGGGTGGTTTGGCTATCGGTGTCACCGGTATTCTCTATGTCTTTGTCAGCCCTATTGTAGCCGGTTTGATATTGAGTTAAATCAAAACCCAGCTTTTTAGCTGGGCATTTTTTATTGCAAATTAACCTTATTTCTCAAAATATAGTAGGTTCCGAGGTAAAAGATAGCTATGAAAATGAGTTCTTCAACAATACTTATACTTGCTCCCATATAGAAATGGTCATTGAGTCCTACAAGTGAATTGACATAGAAATTAGAACTAAGATTGAAGAAAAGTTCAATAAATCCAATGACGATTTGGATACCAATGTAGGCTGCAACAGCGAGTGCTGTACGGTATTCATTGAAAAGCTGTCCAATGGAAATAGCCAAGTAGATGCAGAGTATACTGGAAATGGTATTTAGTAGGAAGGATATACCTGTAAGAAAGATCTGAGGGAGATGTGTTTCTACAAATGTAATCACATAAGAAAGAGGGATCCATTCTGAAGCCGTTATGGTCACAATAATAACAGCACTTAGAGCTAGGACAGCAGTGCTAATCAACGACCAGATAAAGGCACCGATTAGTTTGGTTGTGATGATATGGTGTTCAGAAACTGGCAAGGTCAAAGTCAGATAGCCTTGTCGGTCATAGACACTACCTTTAAAGCGTTTAATGATTAAGAAAAGAGTTGAAATCCCAAGTGTAATCATCAAGCCACCAAAGACGAGGGCTAGAAAAAGTAGCATAGTAGGTTGACTTTCTTTGACAGGTAGATTGTTATAGGTCTGTGCTTGTATCCCGATAAGGGTAGAAAGGACTAGCACGGCAGCGTAGAGGGCTAAATACCACTTGTTAACATTTTTAAATTCATAGCGAACTAAATTCCAAAACATAAATAATCTCCTTTGTTTAGGCCTTAAATTCCTGACGGAAGAGTTGATCAATGGATTCACCTGACTCATAGCGAATATCGTCTACATTGCCTTGACGAACGACTTTTCCGTCTTTGAGGAAGACAATTTCATCCAAGATTGGCTCGATATCTGAAATCAAGTGGGTAGAAATCAAAACGGTAGAAGTTGGTGAGTAGTTGTTGATAATGGTATTGAGGATATAATCACGGGCTGCTGGATCCACCCCACCAATGGGTTCGTCTAAAACGTAGAGACGGGCATCACGGCTCATAACCAAAATCAATTGGACTTTTTCCTTGTTTCCTTTTGATAGTTTCTTGAGACGACTATTTTCATCAATACCTAGGTCTGCAAGTAGATGATGGGCGCGTTCAAGATTGAAATCTTTATAGAAGGTCTTGAAGTAGGTTAGGGCTTCTTTGACCTTCATTTGTTCATTAAGATAGGTTGTATCCGGCAAATAAGCTACGATGGCCTTGGTTGCTGGGCTTGGGTCCATGTCGTTGATGAGGACACGTCCTTGATCTGGTTGTAAGAGGCCATTGATTAGTTTAATCAGGGTTGTTTTCCCTGAGCCGTTTGGACCAAGGAGACCAACAATTTTTCCAGCTGGGATGTCAAGGGAAACATTTTCAAGGGCTGGGGTTGCTCCATAAGATTTGGATACATTTTCAAATGCTAGTAATGACATAGGCTTAAACTCCTTTAATATAATCGCCGACTACGCCTGGTAGTTCTTCTTTTTCATAGCCAAAATGGGTCATGGAGGAAACGAAGTGTTCCAATTCTTCTTCTGATAATTGTTTGCGCGATTGGGCGATTAGCTCCTTATCCTCAGTTACAAATCGTCCAGTTGTGCGCTTGCTGTAGACAAATCCTTCTCGTTCAAGGTCTGACAAGGCTCTTTGGATGGTGTTGGGATTGACACCAGCCTCGCTCGCCAGCTCCCTCACGGTTGGAAGTTGTTGATTGGGTTCCAGTGTATGGGAAACAATCTGAAGCTTGATTTTCTCCATAATCTGTAAATAGATGGGTTTTTTGTTGTCAAATGTCCAGGACATCTTGGTCTCCTTTCTTTTATCCTTTTGTCTTAATTAAATAATACAACAAAACAAAAAACTTGTCAAGCAAAAAGAAGAATTGTTTTGGGAATCGTTTAAAAAATGGTATAATGAAAAGAAAACGATAAGGAGGGAAAGGATGCGTTGTCCAAAATGTGGGGCTACCAAGTCAAGTGTTATCGATAGTCGCCAAGCAGAAGAAGGGAACACCATTCGTAGAAGACGTGAGTGCGATGAATGCCAACACCGTTTTACAACCTACGAACGAGTAGAAGAAAGAACCTTAGTGGTTGTTAAAAAAGATGGCACACGGGAACAATTCTCCAGAGATAAAATCTTTAATGGAATTATCCGCTCAGCTCAGAAACGTCCTGTGTCAAGTGATGAAATAAACATGGTAGTCAATCGTATCGAACAGAAACTCCGTGGTCGAAATGAAAATGAAATTCAAAGTGAGGACATTGGTTCACTCGTCATGGAGGAGTTGGCTGAGTTGGATGAGATTACCTATGTTCGTTTTGCCAGTGTCTATCGTAGTTTTAAGGATGTTAGTGAGTTAGAGAGCTTGCTCCAACAAATTACCCAGTCCTCTAAAAAGAAAAAGGAAAGATAAATGAAGCCAATTGACCGTTTTTCTTATCTAAAGAATAATCGGGTGTCGCAAGATACCTCATCTCTGGTACAGTGCTACCTCCCGATTATCGGTCAGGAGGCACTGAGCCTTTATCTTTATACGATTAGTTTTTGGGATAATGGCAGAAAGGAATATCTTTTTTCAAGCATTCTTAACCATCTCAACTTTGGGATGGATAGACTGATAAAATCCCTGAAAATCCTATCTGCTTTTAATCTCTTGACCCTCTATCAAAAGGGGGATGTTTATCAGCTAGCCCTCCATGCTCCTCTTTCAAGTCAGGATTTCTTGGAACATCCTGTTTATCGCAGACTTTTGGAGAAGAAGATTGGTGATGCAGCTGTGGAGGATTTGAAAGTTGAGAGCACTGAGGGAGAAGAAATACCTGTCTCACTCAATCAAGTCTTTCCAGATTTGGCAGAGCTGGGAAGTCAAGAAGACCTTGGTCTCAAGAAGAAAGTGGCCAACGATTTTGACTTGGACCATTTTCGTCAGCTTATGGCTCGAGATGGACTTCGCTTTGCGGATGAGCAGTCCGATGTCTTAAACCTTTTTGCCATTGCCGAGGAGAAGAAATGGACTTGGTTTGAAACCTATCAATTGGCTAAGTCAACAGCTGTTTCCCGGGTTATTTCAACCAAACGCATGCGGGAAAAAATCGCTCAAAAACCGATTTCCTCTGACTTTAGTCCTAAGGAAGCGACCATTATCAAGGAAGCCAAAAGTAAAACGGCCTTGCAGTTCTTGGCAGAAATCAAGCAAACACGCAAGGGAACTATTACCCAAACAGAAAGAGAACTCTTGCAACAGATGGCTGGCTTGGGCTTGCTGGACGAAGTCATCAATATCATTCTCTTATTGACCTTTAATAAGGTGGATTCGGCAAATATCAATGAGAAATATGCCATGAAGGTAGCCAATGATTACGCCTATCAAAAGATTCATTCAGCAGAAGAGGCAGTATTGCGCATCCGTGAGAGAGGGCAGAAGAATCAGGCTCAAAAAAGCAGTAACTCTAGTCCTACCAAGTCCAATGTACCCAAGTGGAGCAATCCAGATTATAAGAATGAAACCAGCGAGGAAACTCGTCTGGAACTAGAACGTAAGAAACAAGAACTATTAGCTCGATTAGAAAAAGGAGGAGATTAGATGGAAAGTGTCGGAGACGTACTCAAACGTCAACCTAGCCGTTTTCATTATCAAGATTTGGTCCAGAAAATCATGAAGGATCCTGATGTTGCGGCCTTTATCCAGCAAGAATCCCTCAGCCCAGAGGAATTGAATCGCAGTATCTCCAAGTTTAATCAGTACATCACCGAGCGTGATAAGTTTCTTCGTGGTGATACGGATTATATCGCCAAAGGCTACAAGCCTATTTTGGTTATGAATCATGGCTATGCGGATGTTTCTTATGAAGAAACTCCTGAACTAATCGCGGCGGAAAAAGAAGCGGCTATTAAGAACCGTCTCAAGTTAATCAATCTGCCAGCCAGTCTCAGGAAAGCTAGTTTGGCTCAAGTAGACTTGGATGATTTGGGTCGCTTGCCAGTTTTTGAAAAGCTATTAGCCTTCGTGGAACAATATCCAACTATTCGAAAAGGTCTTTACTTATATGGAGACTTTGGTGTGGGTAAAAGTTTCATGGTGGCTGCCCTAGCCCATGATTTATCAGAAAAACGTGGTGTTTCATCCACTCTTCTCCACTATCCTAGCTTTGTCATAGATGTCAAAAATGCTATCGGTGATGGCAATGTCAAAACCTTGGTGGATGAGCTTAAGCTTTCTGAAGTCCTGATTTTAGATGATATTGGTGCCGAGCAATCAACAGCTTGGGTGCGGGATGAAATCCTGCAGGTCATTCTCCAATATCGGATGCAGGAAAATTTACCGACCTTTTTCACATCCAACTTCAACTTTGAAGATTTGGAGTTGCATTTCGCTAAAGGGAAGCAAGGAAATGACGAAACCTGGGAAGCCAGACGAGTCATGGAACGCATCCGTTATTTGGCTGAGGAGACTCGTTTAGAAGGAGTAAACCGTCGATGACAGAAACGATTAAACTGATGAAAGCTCATAAGTCTGTTCGAAGATTTAAGGAGCAAGCCCTTCCTCAGGAAGACTTGACTGAAATCCTGACAGCAGCCCAAATGGCCTCGTCTTGGAAGAATTTTCAATCCTACTCTGTGATTGTAGTACGAGGTCAAGAAAAGAAGGATGCCTTGTATGAATTGGTGCCTCAAGAAGCCATTCGCCAGTCAGCTGTTTTCCTTCTCTTTGTCGGAGATTTGAACCGAGCGGAAAAGGGAGCCCAGCTTCATACTGATACTTTCCAACCCCAAGGTGTAGAAGGTCTCTTGATTAGTTCGGTCGATGCGGCTCTTGCTGGTCAAAATGCCCTGCTGGCAGCTGAAAGCTTGGGCTATGGTGGTGTGATTATCGGTTTGGTTCGATACAAGTCAGAAGAAGTAGCAGAACTCTTTAATTTGCCTGACTACACCTATCCTGTCTTTGGGATGGCACTAGGAATTCCAAATGAAGAACATGAAGTCAAACCTCGCTTGCCATTGAATCAAGTGGTGTTTGAGGAAGAATACCGAGAACAGTCAACTGATGCAATCCAAGCTTATGACCGTGTACAGGCTGACTATGCTGGGGCGCGTGCAACCACAAGCTGGAGTCAGCGCCTAGCAGAACAGTTTGGCCAAGCTGAACCAAGCTCAACTAGAAAAAATCTTGAACAGAAGAACTTATTGTAGAAAGTGAGAAATTATGGCCCTACCAACTATTGCCATTGTAGGACGTCCCAATGTTGGGAAATCAACCCTATTTAATCGGATCGCTGGTGAGCGAATCTCCATTGTAGAAGATGTCGAAGGAGTGACACGTGACCGTATCTATGCAACGGGTGAGTGGCTCAATCGTTCCTTTAGCATGATTGATACAGGAGGAATCGATGATGTCGTTGCTCCTTTCATGGAACAAATCAAGCACCAGGCGGAAATTGCCATGGAAGAAGCAGATGTTATCGTCTTCGTCGTGTCTGGTAAGGAAGGAATTACCGATGCGGACGAATACGTAGCCCGTAAGCTTTATAAGACCCATAAACCAGTTATCCTCGCAGTGAACAAGGTGGACAACCCTGAGATGCGAAATGATATCTATGATTTCTATGCCCTCGGTTTGGGTGAACCACTGCCTATCTCATCTGTCCATGGTATCGGTACAGGGGATGTGCTAGATGCCATCGTAGAAAATCTTCCAAATGAATATGAAGAAGAAAATCCAGATGTGATTAAGTTTAGTCTGATTGGTCGTCCAAACGTTGGAAAATCAAGTTTGATCAATGCTATCTTGGGAGAAGACCGTGTCATTGCCAGTCCTGTTGCTGGAACAACGCGTGACGCTATTGATACCCACTTTACAGATACAGATGGTCAAGAGTTTACCATGATTGATACGGCTGGTATGCGTAAGTCTGGTAAGGTTTATGAAAATACCGAGAAATATTCTGTCATGCGCGCCATGCGTGCTATTGACCGTTCAGATGTGGTCTTGATGGTCATCAATGCGGAAGAGGGTATCCGTGAATACGACAAGCGTATCGCTGGATTTGCCCACGAAGCTGGCAAAGGGATGATTATCGTGGTCAACAAGTGGGATACACTTGAAAAAGATAACCACACCATGAAAAACTGGGAAGAAGATATCCGTGAGCAGTTCCAATACCTGCCTTACGCACCGATTATCTTTGTATCAGCCTTGACCAAGCAACGTCTCCACAAACTGCCTGAGATGATTAAGCAAATCAGTGAAAGTCAAAACACACGTATTCCATCAGCTGTCTTGAACGATGTGATTATGGATGCCATTGCCATCAACCCAACACCGACAGACAAAGGGAAACGCCTCAAGATTTTCTATGCGACCCAAGTGGCAACTAAACCACCAACCTTTGTTATCTTTGTCAACGAAGAAGAGCTTATGCACTTTTCTTACCTGCGTTTCTTGGAAAATCAAATCCGCAAGGCCTTTGTCTTTGAGGGAACTCCAATCCATCTCATCGCAAGAAAGCGTAAATAAAAAAGTAGAATCTGGAATGACATTTCCAGATTTTTTTGATATAATAAAATAATAGAAAACGCTATCAAAAAGGAGGTGTCGATGAAACATTTGTTTAAATTTGTGCTCTTATTTCCCTGGTTTTACTTTTTCAGCTGGATTGAAAAGGATAATAGAGAAAGTAAATTTTTCCCAATTTTTTACTATTTTTACTGGTTTTACATTCCCCTCTATGCTCTTTTTAGCCTTGCTTGGACAGTTATTTCAGTTCTGTTTTTCAATATCGTCTTGAGAAATTTGACAGATATCAAGTTATGGGGCATTTGGTTTCTTTTTATTCTGCTAGCTATTGGTCTGAATAGGTTAACTTATTCCTGTTTCAAAAAAATGCTTAGACTAAGAAAGGAGTTAGGAAAGTCTAAGGGCGGAAGGCATTGATTTATATCGGTTTTTATTTGTAGGAGGTGGCTTATGAAGATTCCTCTCTTAACTTTGGCAAGGCATAAATTTGTTTATGTCTTGCTTACTTTGCTTTTTCTTGCTTTGGTTTATCGTGATGTTTTGATGACTTATTTCTTTTTTGATATTCATGCGCCCGATCTAGCTAAATTCGATGGACAAGCAATTAAAAATGACTTATTAAAATCAGCATTAGATTTTCGTATTCTCCAGTTCAATCTAGGTTTTTATCAATCATTTATTATTCCAATCATCATTGTTTTGCTAGGTTTTCAATATATTGAGCTGAAAAATAAGGTTTTACGATTGAGTATTGGAAGAGAAGTGAGTTATCAAGGGTTAAAAAGAAAGTTGACTTTGCAAGTTGCAAGTATCCCTTGCTTGATATATTTAGTGACTGTGCTGATAATTGCAATTTTAACTTATTTCTTTGGGACTTTTTCTCCTCTTGAATGGAATTCTCTATTTTCTGATGGGAGTAGTTTACAAAGGCTCCTAAATGGAGAGATAACAAGCTATTTGTTCTTTACTTGTGTCCTACTAATCGGTATTTTCATCAATGCAGTCTATTTTTTTAAAATAGTTGATTATTTAGGGAATGTGACTCGTTCGGCAATTGCCTATTTGATGTTTCTTTGGCTTGGTTCTATGTTGCTCTATAGTGCCTTGCCTTACTATATGGTTCCTATAACGAGTTTGATGCAAGCTAGCTATGGGGATGTCAGTTTGATGAAACTCTTTACTCCTTATATCCTTTATATTGTCCCTTATATGGTGCTTGAAAAATATGAAGATAATGTTTAAGAATTTTAACAATATTTTGCTAAAGAGAAAGATCGTTTTACTACTTCGTATAGTTTTGATGATGATTTTGATTAACTATCTATTGTCAACAGTGGTTCAAAAGCAGGATGTTTTTCTCTTTTTCAAGAGGGAATTGATTTCAATCTTTTCCTATAATGACTATTCTGAAGCGAATTTAGAAATCCCCAAACTCTTGTTAAACCTTTCGATTTTCATGGTAGGATGGCTCTCTGTCATTTTGCTTGAAAGTGATTTGGCAGACCATTACCATCACTTGATTCGCTATCAATCAAGCTCCTTTTTCGATTATACAAGGAAACGATTGGTTGTCATCTCTAAATTTTTTACTCAAGATTTATTTGTCTGGTTCCTTGGTTTACTTCCTCTAGGAATTCATTTCAAAACAGTCGTACTTTTCTTTTTACTTGCTCAGTTAATGATGTTGTACTTACTCCTGTCTTATCTGATAGCACTTATTAGTGCGGGCGCTGGTTTTTCCTTTTTTCTCTATTTTTTAGCATTTGTGGGACAAGAATGGATGATGGATCATATTGTAACAGTGTATTTAGTACTCCTAAGTTTATTAGTTATCTTGATTGTTAGTCGTTTGGAAGAGAAATTTAAGAAAGGATAAACGATGAAACTTGAAATTATAGATGGACAGAAAATTTATGGGAAAAGACCTATTTTAAATCAGTTGAATTTGGTGTTTCAATCAGGAAAAATTTATGGACTTAAAGGTGATAATGGATCTGGCAAGACGGTTCTTTTAAAGGTACTTGCTGGTTATATTAAGCTTGACAAAGGAAAAGTTCTTCAAGATGGTAAAGTTTACGGGGTGAAAAATCATTATATTCAGGATGCAGGGATTTTAATTGAAAAGGTAGAGTTTCTATCTCATTTATCCCTGAGAGAAAATTTGGAACTGTTAAGGGATTTTTCATCTGAAATTACTGAAAAAAGAATTGCCGATTGGATCCAATATTATGATTTAAAGGAATTTGAAGATGTTGAATACCGTCATTTATCCTTAGGAACAAAGCAAAAAATAGCTTTGATTCAAGCCTTTATTGCCGAACCATCTATACTCTTTCTCGATGAACCCATGAATGCTTTGGATGAGAAGAGTGTGAGGTTAACCAAACAGGTCATTTTATCTTACCTGAAAAAAGAAAATGGTCTGGTTATCCTGACATCACACATATCGGAAGATATTTCAGACCTTTGCACAGATGTATTAGTTGTCGAAAATGGACATATACAATATTTAAAGGATATACAATCCTAGGAGGTGGCTTATGGAACATCTAAAATCATTTATTACACGCTATTCTAAGGTCTATATTGGTTTAGTTCTGTTGATCTGGCTGGCTTTCTTCTTTCTTCCTTGGGACAGTCCGATTCTGGGGGGGGAGATTGACCTCTTCAGCATACAGAAAGTCTTGCTAGTTTTTGGTATTCTGTCTATTTTGATGGCCTTGCTGTCCAAGAAAGTCAGTCTCTTTGTTTTTGGACTCATCTGCTGTCTTTCTCTTTGGATAAATCTATTTATCCTATTTGCCATTTTGCCGATTTTTGGCAATTAAACCAACATAAAAGTCAGAGAGGTTAGCTTGGGAACTAGCCTCTTTTTCCTTTTCAAAATGGGGATTCTTCCTTGAAAATAATCAGTAATTGTGCTAAAATTAAAAGAACATTCTAAAATATTCGGAATTTAAAGTAAGGAAAAACATGGCTAATATTTTAAAAACAATTATCGAAAATGATAAAGGAGAAATCCGTCGTCTGGAAAAGATGGCTGACAAGGTTTTCAAATACGAAGACCAAATGGCTGCTTTGACTGATGACCAACTAAAAGCAAAAACAGTTGAATTTAAAGAACGTTATCAAAATGGAGAATCACTGGATTCATTGCTTTATGAAGCATTTGCGGTTGTCCGTGAGGGTGCCAAACGTGTCCTAGGCCTCTTCCCATATAAGGTTCAGGTCATGGGGGGAATCGTTCTTCACCATGGTGACGTGCCAGAAATGCGTACAGGGGAAGGGAAAACCTTGACTGCGACTATGCCGGTATACCTCAATGCCCTTTCAGGTAAAGGGGTTCACGTAGTTACGGTCAATGAATACCTGTCAGAACGTGACGCGACTGAAATGGGTGAATTGTACTCATGGCTTGGCTTGTCAGTAGGGATTAACTTGGCTGCCAAATCTCCAATGGAGAAAAAAGAAGCCTATGAGTGTGACATTACCTACTCAACTAACTCAGAAATCGGATTTGACTACCTTCGTGACAACATGGTCGTCCGCGCTGAAAACATGGTACAACGTCCGCTTAACTATGCCTTGGTCGATGAGGTTGACTCAATCTTGATTGATGAGGCCCGTACACCTTTGATCGTATCAGGTGCTAACGCAGTTGAAACCAGTCAGCTCTACCACATGGCAGACCACTATGTGAAATCTTTGGACAAAGACGACTACATCATCGATGTGCAGTCTAAGACTATTGGTTTGTCTGATTCAGGGATTGACAAGGCTGAAAGCTACTTCAAACTTGAAAATCTCTATGACATCGAAAATGTAGCTCTGACTCACTTTATTGATAACGCCCTTCGTGCCAACTATATCATGCTTCTCGATATTGACTATGTGGTGAGCGAAGAGCAAGAAATCTTGATCGTTGACCAATTTACAGGTCGTACCATGGAAGGTCGTCGTTATTCTGATGGCTTGCACCAAGCTATTGAAGCCAAAGAAGGTGTGCCAATCCAGGATGAAACCAAGACATCTGCCTCAATCACCTACCAAAACCTTTTCCGTATGTACAAGAAATTGTCTGGTATGACGGGTACAGGTAAGACGGAGGAAGAAGAATTCCGTGAAATCTACAACATTCGTGTTATTCCAATCCCAACCAACCGTCCTGTTCAACGTATTGACCACTCAGACCTTCTTTATGCAAGTATCGAGGCTAAGTTTAAGGCGGTTGTCGAAGACGTTAAGGCTCGTTACCAAAAAGGTCAGCCTGTCTTGGTTGGTACAGTAGCGGTTGAAACTAGTGACTACATTTCTAAGAAATTAGTCGCAGCTGGCGTTCCTCACGAAGTCTTGAATGCCAAAAACCACTATAGAGAAGCCCAAATCATCATGAATGCTGGTCAACGTGGTGCTGTTACTATCGCAACCAACATGGCCGGTCGTGGTACCGACATCAAGCTTGGTGAAGGGGTTCGTGAATTGGGTGGACTTTGTGTGATTGGTACAGAACGTCATGAAAGTCGTCGTATCGATAACCAGCTTCGTGGACGTTCAGGTCGTCAAGGAGACCCAGGTGAGTCACAATTCTACCTCTCTCTTGAAGATGACTTGATGAAACGTTTTGGTTCTGAACGCTTGAAGGGAATTTTTGAACGTCTCAATATGTCTGAAGAGGCGATTGAGTCTCGTATGTTGACGCGTCAGGTTGAAGCAGCGCAAAAACGTGTCGAAGGAAATAACTACGATACCCGTAAACAAGTCCTTCAATACGATGACGTCATGCGTGAACAACGTGAGATTATCTATGCTCAACGTTACGATGTCATCACTGCAGACCGTGACTTGGCACCTGAAATTCAGTCTATGATCAAACGCACGATTGAACGTGTCGTTGATGGTCATGCGCGTGCCAAACAAGATGAAAAACTAGAGGCGATTTTGAACTTTGCTAAGTACAACTTGCTTCCAGAAGATTCAATTACGATGGACGACTTGTCAGGCTTGTCTGATAAGGCCATCAAGGAAGAACTTTTCCAACGTGCCTTGAAGGTTTACGATAGTCAGGTTTCAAAACTACGTGATGAAGAAGCAGTTAAAGAATTCCAAAAAGTCTTGATTCTACGAGTGGTGGATAACAAGTGGACAGATCATATCGATGCCCTTGATCAATTGCGTAACGCGGTTGGACTTCGTGGCTATGCTCAGAACAACCCTGTTGTTGAGTATCAGGCAGAAGGTTTCCGTATGTTTAATGACATGATTGGTTCGATTGAGTTTGATGTGACACGCTTGATGATGAAAGCACAAATTCATGAACAAGAAAGACCACAGGCAGAACGCCATATCAGTACAACAGCGACTCGCAATATCGCTGCTCACCAAGCAAGTATGCCAGAAGATTTGGATTTGAGCCAGATTGGACGCAATGAACTTTGCCCATGTGGTTCTGGTAAGAAGTTTAAAAACTGTCACGGTAAAAGACAATAAAATGAGATAGTTTAGAGGCGGATACCTTGTGAAAAGTAAATTTTTACTTGGTATCCGTTTGCTTTATAAGGAGATGAGTTATGGTATTTACAGCAAAAAGTCCTAAAATCAATATTGAAGAAGTTCGTGCCTTATCAAAATTAGAAGGCCAAGCTTTGGAGAGAAAATCACAGCGTGATCAAGAGCTAGAAGCCATTATACGTGGAGAAGACCAGCGAATTCTCTTGGTAATCGGGCCATGCTCATCTGACAATGAAGAAGCTGTTCTTGAGTACGCTAAGCGTTTGGCAGCTTTGCAAGAAAAAGTAGCAGACCGTATCTTTATGGTTATGCGTGTTTATACTGCCAAACCCCGTACCAACGGAGATGGATACAAGGGCTTGATTCACCAGCCTAACGCGACAGAAGCACCAAGCCTCATCAACGGAATCAAAGCTGTGCGCCATCTTCACTATCGTGTCATCACAGAAACAGGCATGACAACAGCTGATGAAATGCTTTATCCTGAAAATCTGCCGCTTGTAGATGATTTGATTTCTTATATGGCGGTTGGTGCCCGTTCAGTTGAAGACCAGCAACACCGCTTTGTGGCAAGTGGGGCAGGATTTTCGACTGGTTTTAAAAATCCAACCTCTGGAAATCTCAATGTTATGTTTAATGGGATTTATGCTGCTCAAAACAAACAAAGCTTCCTTTTCCTAGGAAAAGAAGTGGAAACAACTGGTAATCCGCTTTCACACGCTATTCTTCGCGGTGCTCTTAATGAATATGGAAAAAATATTCCCAACTACTATTATGACAATTTAATTGAGACCATTGCCCAGTATGAGAAAATGAGCTTGGAAAATCCTTTTATCATCATTGATACCAATCATGACAACTCTGGTAAGCAATACATGGATCAGATTCGAATTGTCCGCCAGACCTTGATTAACCGTGCTTGGAATGAAAAAATCAAGCAGTTCGTTCGTGGTTTTATGATTGAGTCTTATCTAGAAGACGGTCGTCAAAACGAACCGGAAGTATTTGGCAAGTCTATAACAGACCCTTGCCTGGGTTGGGATAACACAGAAGCTCTTGTCAGAGAAATTTACAAAACGTTAGGAGAATAAGATGGTATTTATTGAAAAAGGTCAAGAAATCGATATGGAAGTCATCAAGGCTGAAACCCAATTGTCTGCGGAAGCCTTGAGACTCAAGGAAAGCCGTGACAGGGAATTGGCAGACATTATTTCAGGGGAAGATGACCGTATCCTCTTGGTGATTGGTCCTTGCTCTTCTGATAATGAAGAAGCTGTCTTGGAATATGCCCGCCGTTTGTCCGCCTTGCAAAAGAAGGTAGCGGACAAGATTTTCATGGTTATGCGCGTGTATACTGCTAAACCTCGGACTAACGGAGACGGCTATAAGGGCTTGGTGCACCAGCCAGATACTTCTAAGGCTCCAAGCCTGATTAACGGTTTGCAGGCTGTGCGCCAGTTGCACTACCGCGTGATTACAGAGACTGGCTTGACAACGGCAGATGAGATGCTTTATCCGTCAAATCTGATTTTGGTGGATGACTTGGTCAGCTACCATGCCGTTGGAGCTCGTTCTGTGGAAGACCAAGAGCACCGCTTTGTGGCTTCAGGGATTGATGCACCAGTCGGGATGAAAAATCCAACCTCAGGAAATTTGGGTGTTATGTTTAACGCCATCTATGCTGCTCAAAACAAGCAAACCTTCCTTTATCATGGGCAGGAAGTTGAGACATCAGGTAATCCTTTGGCCCATGTTATCCTCCGTGGAGCAGTTAACGAGTATGGCAATTATATGCCGAATTACTACTATGAAAACCTACTTCAAGCCATTGAACGCTATGAAACCATGGGACTTGAAAATCCCTTTATCCTCATTGATACCAACCATGATAACTCCGGCAAGCAGTATATGGAGCAGATTCGAATTGTTCGTCAGACCTTGCAGAATCGTGATTGGAATGAGAAAATCAAAAAGACGGTTCGAGGCTTTATGATTGAATCCTACCTAGCAGATGGTCGTCAAAACCAACCAGAGGTCTTTGGTTGCTCTATTACTGACCCTTGCCTAGGTTGGGAAAATACAGAGGCTTTGATAGAAGAGATTTATGCTACCTTGACAAAATAAGTGAAAAGGATGGAGTTGGGGAATCTCAACTCCTTTTGATGAAAATGATAGTTGGACATGGAATTGACATCGAAGAATTGGCTTCGATAGAAAGCGCAGTTACACGACATGAAGGCTTTGCTAAGCGCGTGCTGACCGCTAAGGAAATGGAACGGTTTAACAGTCTTAAAGGGCGCAGGCAGATTGAATATTTGGCTGGTCGCTGGTCGGCTAAAGAAGCCTTTTCCAAGGCCATGGGAACGGGTATTGGCAAGCTCGGTTTTCAGGATTTAGAAGTTTTGAACAATGAACGCGGGGCGCCTTATTTTAGTCAGTCATCATTTTCAGGAAAAATTTGGCTGTCTATTAGCCATACCGATCAGTTTGTGACAGCCAGTGTTATTTTGGAGGAAAATCATGAAAGCTAGTCCGCATAGACCAACCAAGGCTCTGATTCATCTGGGAGCTATTCGACACAATATTCAGCAAATGGGGGCTCATATCCCTAATGGGACACTCAAGTGGGCAGTGGTCAAGGCCAATGCTTACGGGCATGGAGCTGTTGCCGTTGCTAAGGCAATCCAAGATGATGTTGATGGCTTTTGCGTTTCCAATATCGATGAAGCCATTGAACTCAGACAAGCTGGACTCAGCAAGCCAATCCTCATTTTAGGAGTTTCTGAGCTAGAAGTTGTTGCTCTAGCTAAAGAATACGATATCACCTTGACAGTGGCTGGACTGGAGTGGATTCAAGCACTCTTATCTAGGGAGGAAGATCTAGCAGGTTTAACAGTCCATCTCAAGATTGACTCAGGCATGGGACGAATTGGTTTTAGAGAGGCTCGTGAGACTAATCAGGCTCGAGACTTGCTCCAACAACATGGTGTGCATGTTGAAGGGATTTTTACCCACTTTGCTACTGCTGATGAGGAATCAGATGACTATTTTAATGCCCAGTTAGAACGGTTTAAAACCATTCTATCAAGTATGAAAGGTCTTCCAGAGCTGGTTCATGCCAGTAATTCAGCAACGACCCTTTGGCATGCAGAGACTATTTTCAATGCGGTTCGTATGGGAGACGCCATGTATGGTCTCAATCCTAGCGGAGAGGTCTTGGATTTGCCTTATGATTTGATACCGGCCTTGACCTTGGAGTCTGCTTTAGTTCATGTCAAGACAGTTCCAGCTGGGGCTTGCATGGGCTATGGAGCGACCTATCAAGCGGATAGCGAGCAAGTCATCGCGACCGTGCCAATCGGCTATGCGGATGGTTGGACACGAGACCTGCAAAATTTCTCTGTCTTGGTAGATGGCCAAGCTTGCCCAATCGTCGGCAGGGTTTCGATGGACCAAATCACCATTCGTCTGCCTAAGCCTTACCCACTCGGAACTAAGGTAACTTTGATTGGCTCCAACGGTGACAAGGAAATCACTGCAACTCAGGTAGCTGCCTACCGTGGGACTATTAACTATGAGGTGGTTTGTCTCCTCAGCGACCGCATTCCGAGAGAATATTATTAGAAAAGAAAGGAGTGGAGCATGAATCTACATCAACCCTTGCATGTCTTACCTGGTGTGGGACCAAAGTCAGCAGAAAAATACGCCAAACTAGGAATTGAAAATTTGCAAGATCTCTTGCTCTACTTTCCTTTCCGTTACGAAGATTTTAAGACCAAGCAGGTGCTGGAACTGGAAGACGGGGAAAAGGCAGTTCTGTCTGGTCAAGTCGTGACTCCTGCCAGTGTCCAGTATTATGGTTTCAAACGCAATCGTCTACGCTTTAGTCTCAAGCAGGGAGAAGTTGTTTTTGCGGTGAATTTCTTTAACCAGCCCTATCTAGCAGATAAGATAGAGTTGGGAGCAACTCTTGCTGTCTTTGGAAAATGGGACCGTGCCAAGGCTAGTTTGACTGGGATGAAGGTCCTGGCTCAGGTGGAAGATGACCTCCAACCTGTCTATCGCTTGGCTCAGGGAATCAGTCAGGCCAGTTTGGTCAAGGTCATCAAGACAGCCTTTGATCAGGGACTGGACCTCTTGATTGAGGAAAATCTTCCCCAGTCTTTGCTGGACAAATACAAACTCATGTCCCGTTGTCAGGCCGTTCGTGCTATGCATTTCCCCAAGGATTTGGGAGAATACAAGCAGGCCCTTCGCCGTATCAAATTTGAGGAACTCTTTTATTTTCAAATGCAGTTGCAGACGCTCAAGTCTGAAAATAGAGTTCAGGGAAGCGGTCTGGTTCTGGATTGGTCTCAGGAAAAAGTGACAGCAGTCAAAGAAAGCCTGCCTTTTGCCCTGACTTCAGCTCAAGAAAAGAGTTTGCAAGAAATTTTGATCGACATGAAGTCGGATCACCACATGAATCGTCTCTTGCAAGGGGATGTGGGGAGTGGAAAAACAGTCGTCGCTGGCTTGGCTATGTATGCGGCAGTGACGACTGGCTATCAGGCTGCTCTCATGGTGCCAACAGAAATTCTCGCAGAGCAACATTTTGAGAGTCTACAGAGTCTATTCCCAGACCTAAAACTCGCTCTCTTGACAGGTTCCTTGAAAGCTGCAGAAAAGAGAGAAGTCTTGGAGACTATTGCCAAGGGTGAGGCTGATTTGATTATCGGAACTCACGCTCTGATACAGGATGGGGTGGAGTATGCTCGTCTTGGTTTGATTATTATCGATGAGCAGCACCGTTTTGGTGTGGGGCAAAGGCGTATTTTACGGGAAAAAGGAGACAATCCAGATGTCCTCATGATGACGGCGACTCCCATACCAAGAACCTTGGCCATCACAGCCTTTGGAGATATGGATGTTTCCATTATCGACCAGATGCCAGCAGGACGGAAACCTATTGTGACACGCTGGATCAAGCATGAGCAACTACCACAGGTCTTGACTTGGTTAGAGGGAGAAATCCAAAAAGGTTCCCAAGCCTATGTCATCTCTCCCTTGATTGAAGAATCAGAAGCTCTGGATTTGAAAAATGCCATTGCTCTATCTGAGGAGTTAACGGCTCATTTTGCTGGCAAGGCAGAAGTAGCCCTCCTACATGGCAAGATGAAGAGTGACGAAAAAGACCAGATTATGCAGGAGTTCAAAGAGAGAAAAACGGATATTCTAGTTTCGACAACGGTTATCGAGGTCGGGGTCAATGTTCCCAATGCGACCGTTATGATTATCATGGATGCCGACCGTTTTGGTCTCAGTCAACTCCATCAGCTCAGAGGTCGTGTTGGTCGGGGGGACAAGCAGTCCTATGCTGTTCTCGTGGCTAATCCCAAGACCAAGTCAGGGAAAGACCGCATGCGCATCATGACAGAAACCACTAATGGATTTCTCCTTGCGGAGGAAGATTTGAAAATGCGTGGTTCAGGTGAGATTTTTGGAACCAGACAGTCAGGACTACCAGAGTTTCAAGTAGCTGATATTATCGAAGATTTTCCGATTTTAGAAGAAGCAAGAAAGGTTGCTAGTTACATTAGTTCTATTGAAGGCTGGCAAGAGGATCCAGAGTGGCGCATGATAGCTTTTCATTTGGAAAAGAAAGAACATCTGGATTAAGCTTTCTCTAAGGAAAACTTAAGCTAGCTTTCAGATTTGACCCTTATACTAGAGTCATCAAAAAGAAACGAGGACTCTCACATGACAGTAACGATTAAAGTAAATTACCAAACCACTTTTCAAAAGAAGGAAGCAAAAAACTAGTATAAACAGAAGAGAGAGCGAAATGCTCTTTTTTTGTTTCTAAAACTACTTTCAGCCTATCATCCTAAAAGTAAAGAATCTAAATTCACTTTCTATTTACCCTTCTTTCTTGCATTGCTTCCCTAGATGTGCTACAGTGGTGCTAGCGATTACAAAATATAAGGAGCATGCTATGAAAAATCCAACTTTGTTAGAAGAGATTAAGACTTATCTAGGAAGGGATGAGGTTCCAGAAGACTTTGATGCTTTCTGGGATGAGGAAGTGAAAAATGTTTCCACGCTTCCAGCCTACCACTTGGAGGAAAGAGATTTCCACCTTCCTCAAGTCAAGTGCTATGAGTTAACCTTTGAAGGAACCAATGAAGGCAAGGTCTATGCACGCGTCGTTCTTCCAAAGAGTGAGGAGAAGGTTCCGCTAATCTTCCATTTCCATGGTTATATGGGACGTGGCTGGGACTGGACCGACATGCTGGCCTTCACCGTGGCTGGTTACGGTGTTGTCTCCATGGATGTGCGGGGCCAGTCAGGTTATTCGCAAGACGGCTTGCGTTCTCCTCTAGGAAATACTGTTAAGGGGCATATCATCCGTGGGGCTGTGGAAGGTCGGGATCGCCTCTTTTATAAGGATGTTTATCTGGATATTTACCAGTTGGTCGAAATTGTTGCTAGTCTGTCTCAGGTTGATGAGAAGCGTCTTTCTAGCTATGGTGCCTCGCAAGGAGGGGCTTTGGCCTTGGTTGCAGCAGCGCTCAATCCTCGAATTCAGAAAACAGTTGCCATCTATCCCTTCTTGTCAGACTTCAGACGAGTGCTTGAGATTGGTAATACTAGCGAGGCTTACGACGAACTTTTCCGTTATTTCAAGTTTCACGACCCCTTCCATGAAACAGAGGAGGAAATCATGGCGACCCTGGCCTATATCGATGTGAAAAATCTTGCCCATCGTATCAAGGGTGAGGTTAAGATGATTACGGGCTTGGACGATGATGTTTGCTATCCTATTACCCAGTTTGCGATTTACAACCGTCTGACATGCGATAAAGCCTATCGCATCATGCCTGAGTATGCCCACGAAGCCATGAATGTATTTGTCAATGACCAAGTCTACAACTGGCTTTGTGGTAGTGAAATTCCTTTTAAGTATGTGAAGTGATGAATGAGAGAGCCTAGTAGCTCTCTTTTTGTATAGAGTCTAGTCAGCAAATATTCTAGTTCATATATACTTTGAAATTCATACTCTTCGAAAATCTCTTCAAACCACGTCAGCTTCGCCTTGTCGTATATATATGTTACTGACTTCGTCAGTTCTATCTGCCACCTCAAAACGGTGTTTTGAGCTGACTTTGTCAGTCTTATCTACAACCTCAAAACAGTGTTTTGAGCGGCCTGCGGCTAGCTTGGTCTTTGATCTTCATTGAGTATAAAAAACAGATGAGTCTCTGTTTTCTTTTTATGAACTATAAATGTTCAGCTGAAACTACTTTCAAGGAGATTATTATATAAAAGAGTTTCTTGAAACTAAAATCTATTATACTACACCGCGTTGAAAGCGTTTTAAAAATGAGGTATAATAAATTTGCTAACACTTATAAAAAGTGATAGAATCTTATCTTTATGTATATTTAAAGATAGATTGCTGTAAAAATAGTAGTAGCTATGCGAAATGACAGATAGAGAGAAGGGATTGAAGCTTAGAAAAGGGGAATAATATGATATTTAAGGCATTCAAGACAAAAAAGCAGAGAAAAAGACAAGTTGAACTACTTTTGACAGTTTTTTTCGATAGTTTTCTGATTGATTTATTTCTTCACTTATTTGGGATTGTCCCCTTTAAGTTGGATAAGATTCTGATTGTAAGCTTGATTATATTTCCCATTATTTCTATAAGTATTTATGCCTACGAAAAGCTATTTGAAAAAGTGTTCGATAAGGATTGAGCAGAAAGTATGATGTAAATAGCATAAGCCGATGTCCAATAATTTGCTTATAAAGAGATATTTTAGTTTAATTGCAGCGGTGTCCTGGTAGATAAACTAGATTGGCAGGAGTCTGATTGGAGAAAGGAGAGGGGAAAATTGACACCGATTTGAGATAGTTTGTTTAGTTCATTTTTGTCATTTAAATGAACTGTAGTAAAAGAAAGTTAAGAAAAGACAAACTAAGTGTATTTTCTGGAGTAAATGTCTTATTTCAGAAATCGGGATATAGATATAGAGAGGATCAGTATGAATCGGAGTGTTCAAGAACGTAAGTGTCGTTATAGCATTAGGAAACTATCGGTAGGAGCGGTTTCTATGATTGTAGGAGCAGTGGTATTTGGAACGTCTCCTGTTTTAGCTCAAGAAGGGGCAAGTGAGCAACCTCTGGCAAATGAAACTCAACTTTCGGGGGGGGGGGAGCTCAACCCTAACTGATACAGAAAAGAGTCAGCCTTCTGAGGAAGGAGAAAATATAACTCTTCCTGCAGAGCATGTAGAGTCTGTTTCAGAGACTGAACTTTCTGGCAATGAGCAAGAACATGAAGACAAGCAAGAAGAAAAAATTCCAAGAGATTACTATGCACGAGATTTAGAAAATGTCGAAACAGTGATAGAAAAAGATGACTTAGAGACGAATGATTCAAACGAAAAAAGAGTAGACTTGTCTGATGAATTAGAGAAAGTAAAGGGACTCCAAAATGCAACTGTTCATGTGGAGTTCAAACCGGCTGCTGATGGTCCTAGTTTTTACAATCTCTTTTCTGCTTCCAGTACAACTAAAATAAATGAATACTTTACAATGGCAATCAATAATGGGACAGCTTTGATAGAGGGACGTGGAGCTGATGGTAGTCAATTTTATGGAAGTTATACAGATGCGCCTTTGAAGATTAGACCAGGCAAGTATAATTCGGTTACTTTTACTGTTGAAAGACCAAGAAAGGATAGTCCAAATGGTCAGGTTCGTCTTTATGTGAATGGTGTATTATCTCGTACGAATAAAAAGTCAGGAAAATTCCTGGCAGACATGCCAGATGTGGATAAACTCCAGTTAGGTGCAACTAATAGAGCAGGAGAACTGAAGTGGGGCTCAGATCTTTCTATTCGTAATCTGACTGTATACAATCGTGCTCTAACTCCAGAGGAAGTCAAAAAACGTAGCCAGTTATTTGATGTGACAGATATTGAGCCGTCACTTGCTGAAGGGGCAGTCTTGACAGAGAAGCAAGAGTTGTTTATGAGTGGTGTCAATGATAAGCCAAATAGTGAAGGAATTAAGAGTTATCGGATTCCAGCTTTGCTACGTACGGATAAAGGAACATTACTGGCAGGAGCAGATCAGCGTCGTCTCCACCATTCTGACTGGGGAGATATTGCTATGGTCGTTAGGAGAAGTGAGAATGGGGGAACTACTTGGCAGCCAACCTTAACCTTGACCAACCTGCGAGACAATCCAGAAGCAAAAGATCCGCAGGCACCATCTCCACTTAATATTGATATGGTCTTGGTTCAAGATCCTACCACAAAGAGAATTTTTTCAATCTACGATATGTTTCCAGAGGGTCGAGCTGTCTTTGGAATGCCAAACAAACCTCAAAAAGCTTATCAACAAGTTGGAGACAAGCACTATCAATTACTATATAAACAAGGGGAAAATCAAGCATATACTGTTCGAGAAAACGGAGAAGTATATGATGCAAATAATCAAAAAACAGATTATCGCGTTGTAGTGGATCCAAAAGAAGAAGCCTACAGAGATAAGGGTGACCTCTATAAAGGAGAAGAGCTTCTTGGGAATATCTACTTTGCTCAATCTGCTAAAAATCCATTTCGTGTAGCCTATACGAGCTATTTGTGGCTTTCCTATAGTGATGATGATGGGAAAACTTGGTCGAAACCAAGAGATATTACACCATCAATTCGCCAAGATTGGATGAAATTTTTAGGAACAGGTCCAGGTACAGGAATTGTGCTTAGAACAGGAGAGCACAAGGGGCGTATCCTAGTTCCTACTTATACCACCAACGCTATCTCCCATCTAAGCGGATCTCAGTCTTCTCGTTTGATTTATTCAGATGACCATGGAGAAACATGGCAGGCTGGAGCTGCTGTTAATGATGATAGGACAGTAGGCAGAAGAAAAATTCATTCCTCAACTATGAATAATAGTCCTGCCCAAAATACAGAGTCAGTTGCTGTACAGTTAAATAATGGTGATGTGAAACTCTTTATGAGAGGATTAACGGGTGATTTACAGGTTGCCACAAGTAAAGATGGTGGGCAAACTTGGGATAAGGAAATCAAGATATATAATCAGGTTAAAGATGTTTATGTCCAAATGGCTGCTATTCACACCATGCACGAAGGAAAAGAATACATCATTTTAACCAATTCAGGAGGACCTAAACGGACGAATGGAATGGCTCATTTGGCTCGTGTAGAGGACAACGGAGACTTGACTTGGTTACATCATAGACCAATTCAAAAAGGAGAGTTTGCCTATAATTCGCTTCAAGAATTAGGAAACGGTGAGTATGGTATCTTGTATGAACATACTGAAAAAGGACAAAATGCCTATACCCTATCATTTAGAAAATTTAACTGGGAATTTTTAACAAAAGATCCGGTATATCCAACAAGTGTAACTATCAGGGAAGTTCGTAAATTGGAAACAGAAGAAGAGGATGCAGAACAAGGTATCTTAGCGATACAATTTGATTCTGAGGTACTAGTGAATTCTATTCCGACTTTGACTTTAGCGAATGGACACAAAGCTACCTTCTTGACCCAGGCAGATCAAAAAACTCTACTTTTTACCTTCAATAAAGAAGATGCAGGTCAAGAAATTACAGGTCTACTGGCCGGTAGAATTGACAGTATGCATGATTTACCAGTTACACTAGCTGGTAGTAGAATTCCTGAAGATACGAAAGAAAATCCTGTCGAGACCATGAATACAGTAAGAGAAGATGTATCTGAGGAGATGACAGAAAGGAAGTCAGAGAAGAATCAAGTGTCTATGGAGCCTTCAGGCAGAATGGTAGCAAACTCTCCTCTTACTTCTCTTGCTCCTCGTTATCTCCAATCTTATGTAGGAGATGTTACTTTAACTCCTCTTAAAACTGAGATTAAAGTTCCAGTAACGACTGGTTGGAAGCAAGAAAATGGTGCGTGGTATTTTTATACATCTGCTGGTGAAGTGGTGAAAGGCTGGCATCAGGAAGCGGGTAAATGGTACTACTTGAGTTCTACTGGTGCGATGGCAACTGGTTGGGTTAGAGATGGTAATCAATGGTATTATTTGAGTGAGAGTGGAGCAATGTCTACTGGCTGGGTTGAATCCAGTGGTGTGTGGTACTATCTCAATGCTAACGGCTCAATGGCAACTGGTTGGATAAAAGATGGAGACCATTGGTACTATCAGGAATCATCTGGTGCAATGAAGGTAAATCAATGGTTCCAAGTTGGAGATAAATGGTACTATGTTAATGAAAGCGGAAGATTAGCGGTTAATACTATAGTAGATGGTTATCAAGTTAACTCCAATGGGGAGTGGGTCAACTACTAGAACCTTGGATGTTGATGAATAACTGAGACACGTTTTGTCCGTCATAGAGATTAAAAGTTTATTTAGATAGTTTTAGTAGAAATTTCTACTCTAAGAAAAAATCAATTTAGATGAGCTCCTATTGCCGGGTAAATGACTTGCTAGTCGTAAATAAACTGTATATTTCTGACTGGATACTAATAGTCGCAACTTAACAGTTCACTTTAAGTGTTAAAATGCATATAGCTAGTTATTGGTTATATGCGTTTTTGTTCTTGATTATTTTATTTCTTGTCTTGGAATATAGGTAAAATTATAGTAAAATAAAATTCTGTAGATCATGTTGGTAGATATACAGGAAGAAGAGTGTATTGTTGACAATACAGCACATAGAATCCAACATGTCCTTATACTCAAAAAATCAAAGAGCAAATTAGGAAGCTAACCGTAGCCTGCTCAAAATACCGTTTTGAGGTTGTAGATGAAACTGACGAAGTCAGCTCAAAACACCGTTTTGAGGTTGCAGATAGAACTGACGAAGTCAGCTCAAAACACCGTTTTGAGGTTGTAGATAGAACTGACGAAGTCAGTAACATATACATACGGCACGGCAAGGTTGACATGGTTTGAAGAGTATGGAATAATCATAACTTATTTGAAGATTTTAAAAGATTGTAAGCTATTATATCTGGATAAATAAGTATTAGAAACTAAAGTGAGGAAAAAGATGTTTTTATATTTAAAAGGTTTAGGAAAATTTCGTATCGCTAACACCAGACGGCTATAGAGTGAACGAGTACGGGGAATGGATCAACTGATTTTGCTTTACGACCTATTGACGAGCAAGCTAGTAGTATAAAAAAACATTAGAATTAATAGTCTAGGAAGTGATAAGAGTTCTCTAAAATGGTTGATTTTGTAATCTTTTTTGTAAAATATAGTCTTTAATAAATAATATGAGTAAAATTCATCTCTTTGAAAGTGATTAGGGGTAATAGTTTTGAAGTTTCTCGCTTCTTTTGTCTTTCTTTTACGAATAAATAGATAGAAGCATTGAATCTAGCAAACCTAGATTAAAAATGTGCTATAATAGAAGGAGGAAAAGGATGATTCTAAGACATCCGGGCATTAGCCCGACCAATGACTTGGTTGCTAAGAAAATCTTTAGCAACCCAGAAATCACTTGTCAATTTATCCGCGATATGCTGGACTTGCCAGCAAAAAATGTGACCATTTTGGAGGGGAGCAATATTCACGTCTTACCTTCCATGCCGTACTCAGCGCAGGATTTCTATACCAGTATAGATGTTTTAGCGGAGTTAGATAATGGAACCCAAGTTATCATTGAGATTCAAGTCCATCATCAGAATTTTTTCATCAATCGCCTGTGGGCTTACCTATGCAGTCAGGTCAATCAAAATCTTGAAAAAATTCGCCAACGAGAAGGTGATACTCACCAGAGTTATAAACACATCGCACCCGTTTATGCCATTGCAATTGTGGACAGCAACTACTTCTCAGATGACTTGGCTTTCCACAGTTTCAGCATGCGAGAGGACACGACAGGTGAGGTCTTAACCATCACAAATAACGGTCAGGAAAACCATCTGGTTAAGATGGCTTTCTTGGAATTAAAAAAATACAGAGAAACCAGCAAAGATAAGGTTCGCAAACCGTGGTTGGAGTTTTTTGGGAATAAACCCTTTACTCAGGAACCCGAGCGAGCCATCAGTCAGGCAGACCAACTGCTGGACTACAAGAGCTGGTCCGAGGAGGATAGGGAAATGTTTAGTCAACTACGTATGCGCGAAGAACAAGCCTTGTTAGCACAGGACTATGCCTTGGAACAAGCTGAAGAAAAAGGGTTGGAGAGAGGTCGGGCAGAAGGACTTGAACGTGGAAAACTTTTTGCCTTTCTGGATATGGTTCGCCAAGGACTTCTGACTTCCGAGGTTGCCAGTCAGCAGTTGGGTATGTCAGTATCTGAGTTTGAGGCGTTGTTGTAAGATCAGCAATAATAGACAAGAAAACCATCTGGTTAAGATGGCATTCTTGGAATTAAAAAACTCTAAGCACAAAATCTTAAAAATCACAAACACGCATAGTATCAGGTATTGAACAACCTTGATACTATGCGTTTTATAGTGCAGTGAATCTATATTAGGACACTACAATTCTTAAATCATTGTTAGAAATTAGTTTGAATTTTCCAATCAATTTATTCGATTTTTACATCATTGCATTATATCATGCGACTATTAACCTTGTTTTCTCCTAAAATTGAGTTTTTTACACTTTCTTCTTTTTTCTGTTTTTTATCTTGTCCACTCGAAACAGGTCTTGCAAGAAACCTACTTATTTTTGAAAGTACTTTTAATGTAGTTGCTATAGTTAAAAAGATTTGAAACTAAATTCCAAATTAGAAAAAGACTTGAAATACTAAAAAAAAAAAGTATACTCTAATTGAAAACGGTAACAAAACTAATTTAGAGTATTTCTCTCTTAAAAAGTTCTTGGTGAAACGAGATGTAGAAAGGAGATTTAGGCAAAGAGTCTACTAGTGCTAGAATAATAGATTAGAATTATTTTAGAAAAACTAATACTCAATGAAAATCAAAGAGCAAACTAGGAAACTAGCCGCAGGCTGTACTTGAGTACGGCAAGGCGACGTTGACGCAGTTTGAATTTGATTTTCGAAGAGTATAAGTGAGCAGCTTATAAATTCAATTCCCCAAATAGATTCATACTAGTATCTTTTGCAAAAAATAAAGGGCGACTTCCTTCATGAATATCAATTTCATCTATAAGGAAGGTAGCTCATTGAACTAACTTATTTATTCTGTTTGTCGCTAGAAAAATCAGACCTCCTTGTGAAGATTGAGGAGATACTGAATGAAAATCAAAGAAGAAACTAGCAAGCTAGTAGCAGATTGCCCAAAACACCGCTTTGAGGTTGTAGATAAGACTGACCTATATAATTCAAGGTGAAGCGACTGCGGTTTGAAGAGATTTTCAAAGAGTATAGGCTAGAGAGTGTAGTGTTTTTATGTCCTTCTAGTAGAAAATGCTAGACAGAAGAATGGGGAACTTGGATAGGAAAAATAGATTGAGAAAGGAGGTTAGAAGAGATGATTATTACAAAAATTAGCCGTTTAGGAACTTATGTGGGAGTCAATCCACATTTTGCAACATTAATAGATTTTCTAGAAAAAACAGGACTAGAAAATTTAACAGAAGGTCCGATTGCTATCGATGGTGATCGATTGTTTGGGAATTGCTTTACTTATCTAGCAGATGGTCAAGCAGGGGATTTCTTTGAAACACACCAAAAATATTTGGATATTCATTTAGTTTTGGAAAACGAAGAAGCCATGGCTGTTACATCACCAGAAAATGTAAGCGTTACCCAAGAATATGATGAAGAGAAGGATATTGAATTATACACAGGGAAAGTGGAACAGTTGGTTCATTTGAGAGCTGGCGAATGTCTCATCACTTTTCCAGAGGATTTACATCAACCCAAGGTTCGTATAAATGATGAACCTGTGAAAAAAGTTGTCTTTAAAGTTGCGATTTCTTAATGTAGAAAGGGAAGAACGATGAAAAAAATGAGAAAGTTTTTATGTCTAGCTGGAGTTGCGCTAGCAGCTGTTGCCTTGGTAGCTTGTTCAGGAAAGAAAGAAAGTACAACTAGTACTGAACCACCGACAGAATTATCTGGTGAGATTACAATGTGGCACTCCTTTACTCAAGGACCGCGTTTAGAAAGTATTCAAAAATCAGCAGATGCTTTCATGCAAAAGCATCCAAAAACGAAAATTAAGATTGAAACATTCTCTTGGAATGATTTCTATACTAAATGGACTACAGGTTTAGCAAATGGAAATGTGCCAGATATCAGTACAGCTCTTCCTAACCAAGTAATGGAAATGGTCAACTCAGATGCTTTGGTTCCGCTAAATGATTCTATCAAGCGTATTGGACAGGATAAATTTAACGAAACTGCCTTAAATGAAGCAAAAATCGGAAATGATTACTACTCTGTTCCTCTTTATTCACATGCACAAGTTATGTGGGTTAGAACTGATTTGTTAAAAGAACATAATATTGAGGTTCCTAAAACTTGGGATCAACTCTATGAAGCTTCTAAAAAATTGAAAGAAGCTGGAGTTTATGGCTTGTCTGTTCCGTTCGGAACAAATGACTTAATGGCAACACGTTTCTTGAACTTCTACGTACGTAGTGGTGGAGGAAGCCTCTTAACAAAAGATCTTAAAGCAGATTTGACAAGCCAACTTGCTCAAGATGGTATTAAATACTGGGTTAAAATGTATAAAGAAATCTCACCTCAAGATTCTTTGAACTTTAATGTCCTTCAACAAGCTACCTTGTTCTATCAAGGAAAAACAGCATTTGACTTTAACTCTGGCTTCCATATTGGAGGAATCAATGCCAACAGTCCTCAATTGATTGATTCGATTGATGCTTATCCTATTCCAAAAATCAAAGAGTCTGATAAAGATCAAGGAATTGAAACCTCAAATATTCCAATGGTTGTTTGGAAAAATTCAAAACATCCAGAAGTTGCTAAAGCATTCTTAGAATCACTTTATAATGAAGAAGACTACGTTAAATTCCTTGATTCAACTCCAGTAGGTATGTTGCCAACTATTAAGGGGATTAGCGATTCTGCAGCCTATAAAGAAAATGAAACTCGTAAGAAATTTAAACATGCTGAAGAAGTGATTACTGAAGCTGTTAAAAAAGGTACTGCTATTGGTTATGAAAATGGACCAAGTGTACAAGCTGGTATGTTGACTAACCAACACATTATTGAACAAATGTTCCAAGATATCATTACAAATGGAACAGACCCTATGAAAGCAGCAAAAGAAGCAGAAAAACAATTAAACGATTTATTTGAGGCTGTTCAGTAGATGTAAAAGACTAGAAAATAGGTGGGCTAGTGAGCTGAAAAGCCCTAGCCCAATCTTGTAAAAGAAGGGAGAAGGAGAATGGTTAAAGAACGTAATTTAACTCGCTGGATATTTGTTTTGCCAGCTATGATTATCGTAGGATTACTCTTTGTTTATCCGTTTTTCTCGAGTATTTTTTATAGCTTTACCAATAAGCATTTGATTATGCCCAATTACAAATTTGTTGGTTTAGCTAACTATAAAGCTGTGCTATCAGATCCCAACTTCTTTAATGCGTTCTTTAATTCAATTAAGTGGACCATTTTCTCATTAGTTGGTCAAGTTTTAGTAGGGTTTGTATTGGCTTTAGCTCTTCACAGAGTACGCCACTTCAAGAAATTATATAGGACCTTATTGATTGTTCCTTGGGCATTTCCTACAATCGTTATTGCCTTTTCTTGGCAGTGGATTCTAAACGGGGTTTATGGCTACTTACCTAATCTAATCGTAAAATTAGGTTTAATGGAACATACACCTGCATTTTTGACAGATAGTACATGGGCATTCCTATGTTTGGTGTTTATCAACATTTGGTTTGGAGCGCCGATGATTATGGTCAATGTGCTTTCAGCTTTGCAAACAGTACCAGAAGAACAATTTGAGGCTGCTAAGATAGATGGTGCTTCAAGTTGGCAGGTGTTCAAGTTTATCGTCTTTCCACATATTAAAGTGGTTGTAGGGCTTCTAGTTGTTTTGAGAACTGTATGGATCTTTAATAACTTTGACATTATCTACCTCATTACTGGTGGTGGACCAGCCAATGCTACAACGACGCTTCCAATTTTTGCTTACAACCTGGGTTGGGGAACTAAATTGTTGGGTCGTGCCTCAGCAGTTACAGTGTTGCTCTTTATCTTCTTGGTGGCGATTTGCTTTATCTACTTTGCTATCATCAGTAAGTGGGAAAAGGAGGGTAGAAAATAATGAAGAAGAAATCCAGTATTTATTTAGATATTCTCTCACATGTACTCTTGATTGGTGCGACCATTGTTGCAATTTTCCCATTGGTATGGATTATCATATCGTCTGTCAAGGGTAAAGGGGAATTAACTCAGTATCCAACACGATTTTGGCCTGAACAATTTACATTAGATTATTTCACTCATGTTATCAATGATTTGCACTTTATTGATAACATTCGAAATAGTTTAATCATTGCCTTAGCTACAACCGTTATTGCGATTATTATTTCTGCTATGGCAGCCTACGGTATTGTTCGATTCTTCCCTAAATTGGGAGCAATCATGTCGAGACTACTCGTTATTACCTACATTTTCCCACCAATTTTGTTAGCAATTCCCTATTCAATTGCCATTGCTAAAGTTGGCTTAACAAATAGTTTATTTGGCTTAATGATGGTTTATCTATCTTTTAGTGTTCCATATGCAGTTTGGCTCTTAGTTGGATTTTTCCAAACAGTTCCAATTGGAATTGAAGAAGCAGCTCGAATTGATGGTGCAAATAAATTTGTTACGTTTTATAAAGTTGTGCTACCGATTGTAGCACCAGGTATTGTAGCAACAGCTATTTATACATTTATCAATGCTTGGAATGAATTCCTGTATGCCTTGATTTTGATTAACAATACAGGAAAGATGACAGTAGCAGTAGCCCTTCGTTCACTTAATGGTTCAGAAATACTAGACTGGGGAGATATGATGGCAGCATCTGTTATTGTAGTTCTTCCATCAATCATTTTCTTCTCTGTCATCCAAAATAAGATTGCAAGTGGATTGTCAGAAGGATCTGTGAAGTAATACTCAATGAAAATCAAAGAGCAAACTAGCCGCAGGCTGCTCAAAGTACAGCTTTGAGGTTGCAGATGAAACTGACGAAGTCAGCTCAAAACATGTTTTTGAGGCTGTAGATGAAGCTGACGAAGTCAGTAACCATACGCACAGTAAGGCGACGTTGACGCGGTTTGAAGAGATTTTCGAAGAGTATAAGTTAAAATTAGAAAGTTTATTCAATAATAAAGGAGAAAAAACATGGTTAAATACGGTGTTGTTGGAACAGGATATTTTGGAGCTGAGTTGGCTCGTTATATGCAAAAGAATGATGGAGCAGAGATTACTCTTCTCTATGACCCAGATAATGCAGAGGCGATTGCAGAAGAGTTGGGAGCAAAAGTAGCAAGTTCCCTAGATGAGTTGGTTTCTAGCGATGAAGTAGATTGTGTTATTGTCGCAACTCCAAATAATCTTCATAAAGAACCAGTTATCAAGGCCGCACAACATGGTAAAAATGTTTTCTGTGAAAAACCAATTGCGCTTTCTTATCAAGATTGTCGCGAGATGGTAGATGCATGTAAAGAAAACAATGTAACCTTTATGGCAGGACATATTATGAACTTCTTCAATGGTGTCCATCATGCAAAAGAACTCATTAATCAAGGAGTCATCGGAGACGTTCTATATTGTCACACAGCTCGTAATGGTTGGGAAGAACAACAACCGTCAGTATCATGGAAAAAAATTCGTGAAAAATCAGGTGGTCACTTGTATCACCACATCCATGAGTTGGATTGTGTTCAATTCCTTATGGGTGGCATGCCTGAAACTGTAACCATGACAGGTGGAAATGTAGCCCATGAAGGTGAAAATTTCGGTGATGAAGATGATATGATTTTTGTCAATATGGAATTTTCTAATAAGCGTTTTGCCTTGTTAGAATGGGGTTCAGCTTATCGTTGGGGTGAACATTATGTCTTAATCCAAGGAACCAAAGGCGCTATCCGCCTAGACTTATTCAACTGTAAAGGAACTCTTAAGCTAGATGGGCAAGAAAGCTATTTCTTGATTCATGAATCGCAAGAAGAAGATGATGATCGTACTCGTATCTATCATAGTACAGAGATGGACGGAGCAATTGCTTATGGTAAACCAGGTAAACGTACTCCATTATGGTTATCATCTGTCATTGACAAAGAAATGCGCTATTTACATGAGATTATGCAAGGAGCTCCAGTCTCAGAAGAATTTGCAAAACTATTGACAGGTGAAGCTGCCCTAGAAGCAATTGCTACTGCAGATGCTTGTACCCAGTCTATGTTTGAAGATCGCAAAGTAAAATTGTCAGAAATTGTAAAATAAATTTTGGTATTCTCCTATTATAGGTCGACTTGCTCCTCTGAAAGTACTTTTAGAGGAGCTGTTTGACTTGGCTAGTTTTTGAAACTGAAATCTATTGTACTACAAACTCTTGAAAGCGTTTTATTTTTAAGATATAATAATCTCATAGAAACAAAGAAAAAGGAAAAGGAGGAAAGAGGATGCCACAGATTAGCAAAGAAGCCTTGATTGAGCAAATCAAAGATGGAATCATCGTTTCTTGTCAGGCTCTTCCTCATGAACCGCTTTATACAGAAGCGGGAGGGGTGATTCCCTTGCTGGTCAAAGCGGCTGAGCAAGGTGGAGCAGTCGGTATCCGAGCCAATAGTGTTCGCGATATCAAGGAAATCAAGGAAGTCACCAAACTTCCGATTATTGGGATAATCAAACGAGATTATCCGCCACAAGAACCCTTCATCACGGCTACCATGAAAGAAGTTGATGAATTGGCAGAACTGGACATCGAGGTGATTGCTCTGGATTGTACCAAGCGTGAACGCTACGATGGTTTGGAGATTCAAGACTTCATTCGTCAGGTCAAGGAGAAATATCCTAACCAGCTCTTGATGGCTGATACTAGTATATTCGAAGAAGGACTAGCAGCTGTAGAAGCAGGAATTGACTTTGTCGGAACAACCTTATCAGGATACACATCCTACAGTCCAAAAGTGGACGGTCCAGATTTTGAACTCATCAAAAAACTCTGTGATGCTGGTGTAGATGTCATTGCAGAAGGGAAAATTCATACACCAGAACAAGCCAAACAAATCCTGGGATATGGAGTGCGAGGTATCGTTGTTGGTGGCGCTATTACTAGACCAAAAGAGATTACAGAACGCTTTGTTGCTGGTCTCAAATAACACAATCTTAAAAAAGAGGAGAGTGGTGGATGAGTAGGATGAAATGAAATCGCATACAAGAAATAAAGAACTTATTATCCAAGTTGGATACGCTTATTACATAGGAGAATACAAATGAAATTTAGAAAATTAGCTTGTACAGTACTTGCGAGTGCTGCGGTTCTTGGTCTTGCTGCTTGTGGCAATTCTGGCGGAAGTAAAGAAGCTGCCAAATCAGGTGGTGACGGTGCCAAAACAGAAATCACTTGGTGGGCATTCCCAGTATTTACCCAAGAAAAAACTGGTGACGGTGTTGGAACTTATGAAAAATCAATCATCGAAGCGTTTGAAAAAGCCAATCCAGATGTAAAAGTGAAATTGGAAACTATTGACTTCAAGTCAGGTCCTGAAAAAATCACAACAGCTATCGAAGCAGGAACAGCTCCAGACGTACTCTTTGATGCACCGGGACGTATCATCCAATACGGTAAAAACGGCAAATTGGCTGAGTTGAACGACCTTTTCACAGATGAATTTGTTAAAGATGTCAACAATGAAAACATCGTACAAGCAAGTAAAGCTGGAGACAAGGCTTACATGTATCCAATTAGTTCTGCCCCATTCTACATGGCAATGAACAAGAAAATGCTAGAAGATGCTGGAGTTGCAAACCTTGTAAAAGAAGGTTGGACAACTGATGATTTTGAAAAAGTATTGAAAGCACTCAAAGACAAGGGTTACACACCAGGTTCATTGTTCAGTTCTGGTCAAGGGGGAGACCAAGGAACACGTGCCTTTATCTCTAACCTTTATAGTGGTTCTGTAACAGATGAAAAAGTTAGCAAATATACAACTGATGATCCTAAATTCGTCAAAGGTCTTGAAAAAGCAACTGGCTGGATTAAAGACAATTTGCTCAATAATGGTTCACAATTTGACGGTGGAGCAGATATCCAAAACTTTGCCAACGGTCAAACATCTTACACAATCCTTTGGGCACCAGCTCAAAATGGTATCCAAGCTAAACTTTTAGAAGCAAGTAAGGTAGAAGTGGTAGAAGTACCATTCCCATCAGACGAAGGTAAACCAGCTCTTGAATATCTTGTAAACGGATTTGCAGTATTCAACAATAAAGACGACAAGAAAGTCGCTGCATCTAAGAAATTCGTTCAATTTATCGCGGATGACAAAGAATGGGGTCCAAAAGACGTTGTTCGTACAGGTGCCTTCCCAGTCCGTACTTCATTTGGCAAACTTTATGATGACAAACGCATGGAAACAATCAGCGGCTGGACTCAATACTACTCACCATACTACAACACTATTGATGGATTTGCTGAAATGAGAACACTTTGGTTCCCAATGTTGCAATCTGTATCAAATGGTGACGAAAAACCAGCGGACGCTTTGAAAGCCTTCACTGAAAAAGCGAACGAAACAATTAAAAAAGCTATGAAACAATAGTCCTTAGTTATTCTATAAAAAGTAGTTTTTTAAAGAACCTAAGAGTGTATACCCCCTTTTCCCTCTACACAGATAGTGTAAGAAAAGGGGGGCTTTTGTTTAAAATGTAAGAAATTGTCACGAAATTAAAATGAAGTTCTTACATAAGCGAATCATAAAAAATTTCATTTTGATTTTAAAACAGTTCAAGAAAGTCAAAAAATATTCTATTTGAAAGAGAGGTGCCTACTGTGAAAGTCAATAAAATCCGTATGAGGGAAACAGTGATTTCCTATGCTTTCCTAGCACCAGTGTTGTTCTTCTTTATTATCTTTGTTTTAGTACCAATGATTATGGGCTTCATCACAAGTTTCTTTAACTACTCTATGACTAGTTTTGAATTTGTGGGCTTAGATAACTATGTCCGTATGTTTAAAGATCCTGTCTTTACAAAATCTCTGATTAACACAGTTATTTTGGTTGTTGGCTCTGTACCGATTGTTGTTCTCTTCTCGCTCTTTGTAGCGTCACAGACCTATCATCAAAATGCTATTGCCAGATCTTTCTACCGTTTCGTTTTCTTCCTTCCTGTTGTAACAGGTAGTGTTGCTGTAACGGTTGTATGGAAATGGATTTATGATCCGCTATCAGGTATCTTAAACTTTGTTTTGAAATCTAGTCATATCATCACTCAAAATATTTCATGGCTGGGCGACAAGCACTGGGCATTGCTGGCGATTATGATTATCCTCTTGACAACGTCTGTTGGTCAACCGATTATCCTTTATATCGCCGCTATGGGGAATATTGACAATTCATTGGTTGAAGCAGCTCGTGTTGATGGTGCAACTGAATTTCAAGTTTTCTGGAAGATTAAATGGCCAAGCCTTCTTCCAACAACTCTTTATATCGCAATCATCACGACAATCAACTCCTTCCAAGTTTTCGCCTTGATTCAATTGTTGACATCTGGTGGGCCAAACTACTCTACAAGTACCTTGATGTACTACCTGTACGAAAAAGCCTTCCAATTGACAGAATATGGTTATGCAAATACAATTGGTGTCTTCTTGGCAGTCATGATTGCGATCGTAAGTTTTGTTCAATTTAAGGCGCTCGGAAACGACGTAGAATACTAAAGAAAGGAGACAGCTATGCAATCTACAGAAAAAAAACCATTAACAGCCTTTACTGTTATTTCAACAATCATTTTGCTCTTGTTGACTGTGCTGTTCATCTTTCCATTCTACTGGATTTTGACAGGGGCATTCAAGTCACAGCCTGATACCATTATGATTCCGCCACAATGGTTCCCTAAAATGCCAACCATGGAAAACTTCCAACAACTTATGGTGCAGAACCCTGCCTTGCAATGGATGTGGAACTCAGTATTTATCTCATTGGTAACCATGTTCTTAGTTTGTGCAACCTCATCTCTAGCAGGTTATGTATTGGCTAAAAAACGTTTCTATGGTCAACGCATTCTCTTCGCTATCTTCATCGCTGCTATGGCGCTTCCAAAACAAGTTGTCCTTGTACCATTGGTACGTATCGTCAACTTCATGGGAATTCATGACACTCTTTGGGCAGTTATTTTGCCTTTGATTGGATGGCCATTTGGTGTCTTCCTTATGAAACAATTCAGCGAAAATATCCCTACAGAGTTGCTCGAATCAGCTAAGATTGACGGTTGTGGTGAGATTCGTACCTTCTGGAGCGTAGCCTTCCCAATTGTAAAACCAGGGTTTGCGGCTCTTGCAATCTTTACCTTCATCAATACTTGGAATGACTACTTCATGCAATTGGTTATGTTGACTTCACGTAACAATTTGACTATTTCACTTGGGGTTGCGACCATGCAGGCTGAAATGGCAACCAACTATGGTTTAATTATGGCAGGAGCAGCCCTTGCTGCTGTGCCAATCGTAACAGTCTTCCTAGTCTTCCAAAAATCCTTCACACAGGGTATTACTATGGGAGCGGTCAAAGGATAATACTCTGCGAAAATCGAATGCAAACTAGGTCAGCGTCACCTTGCCATACTTAAGTATTGCCTGCGGTTAGCTTCCTAGTTTGTTCTTCAATTTTCATTGAGTATAAGAGAATATAGAGTTATAAGTGTCTACAAAATGGAGGGTATGCAGTTACTTTATGAAGTTTTGTCAGACACTTATCAACTTAAGAATGGTTTTAGTTAACTATCAGAAACGAAGGAAAGAGTATGATTTTTGACGATTTGAAAAACATCACCTTTTACAAAGGGATTCATCCTAATTTAGACAAGGCTATCGACTATCTCTACCAACATCGTAAAGATTCTTTCGAATTAGGAAAGTATGAGATTGATGGAGATAAAGTCTTTCTAGTTGTTCAGGAAAATGTCCTCAATCAAGTTGAGAATAATCAATTTGAGTATCATAAGAACTATGCAGATTTGCATTTGTTGGTAGAAGGGCATGAATATTCGAGCTACGGTTCACGTATCAAAGATGAAGCAGTAGCATTTGACGAAGCGAGTGACATTGGCTTTGTTCATTGTCATGAACACTACCCACTCTTGTTGGGTTATCACAATTTTGCGATTTTCTTCCCAGGAGAGCCACATCAACCAAATGGTTATGCAGGTATGGAAGATCAAGTTCGCAAGTATTTGTTTAAAATTTTAATTGATTAAAAATAGGATGAATTGTTTTTTGTAAAGCTTTGATAATACTCTACCATGAAATTGATCTTTGTGAGGTAGAGAAATGAGCTCTTATTGTCAGTATCTTTATTCAGAAATGCTATTGGTATAGCAGGATTGAAGTTCAGCAAAGTCTTTATGGCTGCGGCAGCAAGAGTAGGATTACTGACCAAGATTTCTGGAAGGATTTTACAAATAGCTGTGAATCTAGTTGATGTATATGGTTGTATAAACTTTTAAAATGTGAGAATGAAAGCACTTTGTATTTTTTTATTGAAAGCACTTTGTATTTTTTTATTGAATATGTTAGCTTGGACAGTGCTTGCAATGATAGTCCGTGGAGGGCTAGATGGATTTAATGAGCATACTTGGAGTACTATTTTAATTGCTTCGCTGTCCGGGATATATATAGATTATATGTCCATAGATAAAAATAGAAAAAAGTCCAAAAGAAAAAAGAAAAAATAGCTTTGTTCATGGTAGGGACTTATGAAAGCTTTACTGATAAAAAAGAAAATAGTTTACAAAGAAAAATGATGGGGGAGCAAAGATGTCACAAAAAGGAAGAAGTCTCATCAAGGCTGCATTTGATACAGATAATTTTCTAATGCGAATTAGTGAGAAGGTTTTAGATATTGTAACAGTCAATCTTCTCTTTGTAGTAACTTGTTTGCCAATCGTAACGATTGGAGTGGCTAAAATCAGCCTCTACGAGACCATGTTCGAAGTTAAGAAGAGCAGACGTGTTCCAGTTTTTAGAACCTATCTAAGAGTTTTCAGGCAAAATCTGAAACTAGGTTTTCAGTTGGGGATGTTAGAATTAGGAATTGTATTTCTAACCCTTTCAGATCTCTATCTTTTCTGGGGTCAAACAGCTTTGCCCTTCCAATTGGTTAAAGCTATTTGTCTAGGTATTCTGATTTTCCTTACCATTGTGATGTTGGCTAGCTATCCAATCGCGGCACGTTATGACCTATCTTGGAAAGAAATTCTTCAAAAAGGATTGATGTTGGCTAGTTTTAATGCTCCTTGGTTTATCTTGATGATTGCAATTATCTTTTTGATTTTGATGATTCTATATCTATCAGCTTTTACCCTTCTATTGGGAGGATCAGCTTTTATTCTCTTTGGTTTTGGACTTCTTGTTTTTTTACAAGTGGGAGTGATGGAAAAGCTATTTGCTAAGTATGAGTAAGGGGGGCAATTATTTCTGAAACTACTTTCAAACGCTCCAAACGCTATTCTATAAGCGAGAAACTAAAATCTAAGTGTCCATAAGATATTGAAAGCCTTTTCGGTAAAGTGTATACTAAAGAAGTAAAGAAAGAATCTGCTTTAGCAGAAAATAAAAATAATAGGAGAAAATCTATGTCAGATTTGAAAAAATACGAAGGTGTCATTCCAGCCTTCTACGCATGTTATGATGATCAAGGAGAAGTAAGTCCAGAGCGTACGCGTGCCTTGGTTCAATACTTCATTGATAAAGGTGTTCAAGGTCTTTATGTCAATGGTTCTTCTGGTGAATGTATCTACCAAAGCGTTGAAGACCGCAAGTTGATTTTGGAAGAAGTCATGGCAGTTGCCAAAGGTAAATTGACCATTATTGCCCATGTTGCTTGCAATAATACTAAAGATAGTATGGAACTTGCTCGCCATGCTGAAAGCTTGGGAGTAGATGCTATTGCAACGATTCCACCAATTTATTTCCGCTTGCCAGAATACTCAGTTGCTAAATACTGGAATGACATTAGTGCTGCAGCACCAAACACAGACTATGTCATCTACAACATTCCTCAATTGGCAGGGGTTGCTTTGACTCCAAGCCTTTACACAGAAATGTTGAAAAATCCTCGTGTTATCGGTGTGAAGAACTCTTCTATGCCAGTTCAAGATATCCAAACCTTTGTGAGCCTTGGTGGGGAAGAC
This sequence comes from Streptococcus sp. 3705, assembly GCF_013277145.1. GTDB lineage: Bacteria > Bacillota > Bacilli > Lactobacillales > Streptococcaceae > Streptococcus. The sequence continues at coordinate 108,561 of NZ_VMMJ01000013.1, forward strand.
CATATCGTCTTTAACGGTCCAGATGAACAGTTCCTAGGTGGTCGCCTCATGGGTGCCAAAGCTGGTATCGGTGGTACATATGGTGCTATGCCAGAACTCTTCTTGAAACTCAACCAATTGATTGCTGACAAAGATTTGGAAACAGCGCGCGAATTGCAATATGCTATCAATGCAATCATTGGCAAATTGACTGCTGCACATGGAAATATGTACGGTGTCATCAAAGAGGTCTTGAAGCTCAATGAAGGACTGAACATTGGTTCTGTTCGTTCACCATTGACACCAGTGACTGAAGAAGATCGTCCAGTTGTAGAAGCAGCTGCAGCCTTGATTCGTGAAACCAAGGAGCGCTTCCTCTAATCCATAAGGAGGTATTTATGACACACTACGTTGCAATTGATATCGGTGGAACCAACATCAAATATGGTTTGGTTGATCAAGAGGGGCAACTTCTTGAATCGCATGAAATGCCAACAGAGGCGCATAAGGGTGGACCTCATATCTTACAAAAGACCAAAGATATCGTAGCTAGCTATTTAGAACAAGGTCCAGTAGCAGGTGTTGCTATTTCGTCTGCTGGGATGGTGGATCCTGATAAGGGTGAGATTTTCTATGCTGGACCTCAGATTCCAAATTATGCAGGAACCCAGTTCAAGAAGGAAATCGAGACTAGCTTTGCTATTCCTTGTGAAATTGAAAATGATGTCAACTGTGCAGGTCTTGCTGAAGCGGTATCTGGTTCAGGTAAGGGAGCGAGTGTCACCCTTTGCCTGACTATTGGAACAGGTATCGGTGGTTGCTTGATTATGGATGGGAAGGTTTTCCATGGATTTAGCAATTCAGCCTGTGAAGTTGGTTATATGCATATGCAGGATGGAGCGTTCCAAGATTTGGCCTCTACAACAGCTTTGGTGAAATATGTAGCAGCAGCTCATGGAGAAGAAGTTGACCAGTGGAATGGCCGACGTATCTTTAAGGAAGCCACTGAAGGAAACAAAATCTGCATGGAAGGTATTGACCGTATGGTTGACTATCTAGGAAAAGGTCTGGCAAATATTTGCTATGTGGCTAATCCAGAAGTAGTCATTCTCGGTGGTGGTATCATGGGACAAGAGGCTATCCTCAAACCCAAGATCCGCACAGCCTTGAAAGAGGCTTTGGTACCAAGCCTAGCCGAAAAAACACGATTAGAATTTGCCCATCATCAAAATACAGCAGGGATGTTGGGTGCTTACTATCATTTTAAAACAAAACAATCCTAGTTTGGCCCAGCCAAACTAGGATTTTCTAATCAAGTTCCCTTGACTTTCTTTATAATTGTGAGATAATAAATAAAATATATAAGAGAGTTATATAAAATGACTATAGCAAGTTCAAATAAAATTGTGACCTTCCAAGCTAATAGAGAATTGGTAAATGATGCCATGGAAGTGTTAAAAGAAAAAAATCTCTCTCTTTCATCGGCACTTAGATTATTTTTAAAGAATGTTGCCGTAACAAATGAAGTAGATTTACTGAGTGAAGAGGAATTAGAGAAGGAGTACTTGTTTAGACAATTACAAGCAGAAGTTCAAGAAAGTTATGCCAAGATTGAGGCTGGAAATTACTTGACAGATGAGGATGTCGTGACACGCTATGGATTATAGAAGATATAGGATTTTGTATTCTCCTAGAGTGATTGATAGTCTGGATAAAATATATCAGTATATAGCAGAGGAAATCGGTTCTGTAGAGGCTACTAGACGAAAAGTAGCCAATATTAGAAAAGATATTAATCGGCTAGAAATTTTCCCCCAAGCTGGATTTGATGCCGATGAAAAATTTGGTAAGAAATTAGATCCTCGCTACCAAACGCGAGGATTGACCTTGAGTAAGGATTACATCGTATTATATACAATTGTTGAGGATACCGTCAGACTTGCTTATTTACTCCCTTCAAAAAGTGATTACATGAAATTATTTAAGACTAAGTCAAGATACGACTGATTCATAATCTTGAAGAGGTATGTTTGGTGATGAATAAAAATCCTAGTTTGGCTCAGCCAAACTAGGATTTTCTGACGCGTTTTTGTCTACGATAGCCGTTGAGTTTCTTATTTTCCCAGTAGCTATTAAAGATTTTTTCCTTGTTTTCACGATTGATTTCCAAAAAGTAGGCATAAATCAAATCGATAAAGAAGAGCATAGGAAGTTGAGCGGATATTCGTTGGATATAGGAAGGCTGGCTGTGGGTGGCTACAAGAACAGTCTCTGTGTAGACCTGACTATCTTTATTGGGAACACTTGAAAAGAGTACCGTCTTTGCCCCCATCTCCTTAGCGTCTAATAAACTGTCTAAAATAGAGGGAGTTGTGCCAGAAAGTGAGAAACCAAGTACGAGACAATTTTCGTCCATAATACTGGTTGTCCAGGCAAAGCCGTCTTGATCGGTCAAAGCTTCGCAGACCACACCCAGACGCATGAAGCGCAATTTCATTTCACGAGCAACAAGGCCAGAACTACCTGTTCCGAAGAAGTAGACACGCTCAGCATCTTCGATTAATTGGGCAATTCGTTCTAGTTGGACTTCGTCAATCAAGTCTTGTGTTTGTTCCCGCATATTGCTATAGCTTCTGAGGACTCGTTTGGTCAGTGGACTGTGCTTGAAGACTTGGTTGGCTTGATGTTCTGCCTCATGTTGGTATTGGAAAATAAATTCTCGATAACCTGTAAAGCCACACTTTTTAGCAAAGCGGGTCAGAGCAGCCTGAGAGATATGTAATTTTTGAGTGACCTGTTGGGAGGAAAGGTCATCTTGAATGGTTTCTGCTTGTAAAAAATAGCGAGCGATTTCTTGCTCTAGGTCTGTCATTTCTTCAAAATGTGAATCAATGACAGTTGCGATATCTGGTTTGTCCATAGGGAAGGCTCCTTTAAATGAGTCGTGTTGGAAAAAGACTAGATTATTGAACTTTTACATTCATTATAACATATAATATAGGGATGGATAAATAAAAACGTATCTTACTGTAAAAACGAAAAAAAGCTTCTTTCTTTTCCATAATTTTCTGCTCAAATTGTGGTACAATTAAGAGTAAGATTTTAAGTTAGAAATGAGACTGATTTGTATGAGAAAATTTAACAGCCATTCGATTCCGATTCGGCTTAATTTATTGTTTTCAATCGTCATTTTACTCTTTATGACCATTATTGGTCGTTTGTTGTATATGCAGATTTTGAACAAGGATTTTTACGAAAAAAAGCTAGCCTCAGCTAGTCAGACCAAGGTCACAACCAGTTCTGCCCGTGGGGAAATCTATGATGCTAGTGGAAAACCTTTGGTAGAAAATACGTTAAAACAGGTTGTTTCCTTTACGCGTAGCAATAAAATGACGGCTACAGACTTAAAAGAAATAGCTAAAAAGTTACTGACTTATGTGAGCATCAGTTCGCCAAATTTGACAGAACGCCAGCTGGCTGATTACTATTTGGCTGATCCTGAAATCTATAAAAAAACAGTGGAAGCTCTCCCAAGTGAGAAACGCTTGGATTCAGATGGCAATCGCCTATCCGAATCAGAACTGTATAACAATGCGGTCGATAGTGTCCCAACAAGTCAACTAAACTATACAGAGGATGAAAAGAAAGAAATCTATCTTTTTAGTCAGTTAAATGCTGTTGGAAACTTTGCGACAGGAACCATTGCGACAGATCCTCTAAATGATTCTCAGGTGGCTGTTATTGCCTCTATTTCAAAGGAGATGCCTGGCATTAGTATTTCTACTTCTTGGGATCGAAAGATTTTGGAAACTTCCCTTTCTTCTATAGTAGGGAGTGTATCCAGTGAAAAAGCTGGTCTCCCAGCGGAAGAAGCAGAATCCTATCTTAAAAAAGGCTATTCTCTAAATGACCGTGTTGGAACCTCGTATTTGGAAAAGCAATATGAAGAGACCTTACAAGGAAAACGCTCGGTAAAAGAAATCCATCTGGATAAATATGGCAATATGGAAAGCGTGGACACAATTGAGGAAGGTAGTAAGGGAAACAATATCAAACTGACCATTGATTTGGCCTTCCAAGATAGCGTGGATGCTTTGCTGAAAAGTTATTTCAATTCCGAGCTAGGAAATGGTGGAGCCAAGTATTCTGAGGGTGTGTATGCAGTCGCCCTTAACCCCAAAACAGGTGCTGTTTTGTCTATGTCAGGACTCAAACATGACCTGAAAACGGGAGAGTTGACTCCTGATTCCTTGGGAACGGTAACCAATGTCTTTGTCCCAGGGTCAGTAGTTAAGGCCGCTACCATCAGCTCAGGTTGGGAAAATGGTGTTTTATCAGGAAACCAAACCTTAACAGATCAGCCTATTGTTTTCCAAGGTTCAGCTCCAATTTATTCTTGGTATAAATTGGCATATGGATCTTTTCCTATTACAGCTGTGGAAGCCTTGGAGTATTCATCTAATGCTTACATGGTTCAAACCGCTCTTGGAATCATGGGCCAGACCTATCAACCAAATATGTTTGTTGGAACCAGCAATTTGGAAACAGCTATGGGAAAACTTCGTGCGACCTTTGGCGAATATGGCTTGGGGGCTGCGACCGGAATTGACCTACCAGATGAATCTACTGGATTTGTTCCCAAAGAGTATAGCTTTGCTAATTACATCACCAATGCCTTTGGGCAGTTTGATAACTATACGCCCATGCAGTTGGCTCAGTATGTAGCAACTATTGCAAATGATGGTGTTCGTGTGGCTCCTCGTATTGTGGAAGGTATTTATGGAAATAATGATAAGGGAGGCCTGGGCGACTTGATTCAGCAACTGCAACCGACAGAGATGAATAAGGTCAATATATCCGACTCCGATATGAGTGTCTTGCACCAAGGTTTTTATCAGGTTGCTCATGGGACTAGTGGATTGACAACCGGTCGTGCCTTTTCAAATGGCGCAGCGGTATCCATTAGTGGAAAAACAGGTACTGCCGAAAGTTATGTTGAGGGAGGTCAAGAAGCTAACAATACCAATGCTGTGGCCTATGCACCATCAGATAATCCTCAAATCGCTGTAGCTGTTGTCTTCCCTCATAACACCAACCTTACAAATGGTGTCGGACCTTCCATTGCGCGCGATATTATCAACCTCTATAACCAACATCATCCAATGAATTAGAAAGGAACAGATGCTTTATCCAACACCTATTGCTAAGCTAATTGACAGTTATTCTAAGTTACCGGGTATCGGGATTAAGACGGCTACACGTCTGGCCTTCTATACTATTGGAATGTCTGATGACGATGTCAATGAATTTGCTAAAAATCTCCTTTCTGCTAAGAGAGAGCTGACCTACTGTTCCATCTGCGGTCGCCTGACTGATGACGATCCTTGCTCTATCTGTACCGATCCGACTCGTGACCAGACAACGATTTTAGTTCTCGAAGATAGTCGCGATGTGGCAGCCATGGAGAATATCCAAGAATACCATGGACTCTATCATGTCCTGCATGGACTCATTTCTCCCATGAATGGTATTAGTCCAGATGATATCAATCTCAAGAGTCTCATGACTCGTCTGATGGATAGTGAGGTTTCAGAAGTAATCGTAGCAACCAATGCCACAGCAGATGGGGAAGCGACTTCCATGTATCTTTCCCGCTTACTCAAGCCAGCTGGGATCAAGGTTACGCGTCTGGCACGAGGCCTTGCTGTGGGAGCAGATATCGAGTATGCGGACGAAGTCACCCTCTTACGGGCTATTGAAAATCGAACAGAGTTGTAAGTCTAGATAAATTTACGAACTCCATTCATTTATAAAAAATCAAGGAGGCTGAAAATCGTTCATATCGGCCTCTTTTTGTATAGTGTGATGAGTAGGATCAGGTTCAAGTTTTAAAAAAACAAGCAAATATGATATACTAAAGAGCGAGTATTCTAGTAGAATTAGGACAAATAATATGAAACAAACGATTATTCTTTTATATGGTGGACGGAGTGCGGAACGCGAAGTCTCTGTCCTTTCAGCGGAAAGTGTCATGCGTGCGGTTAATTACGACCGTTTCACAGTCAAGACTTTCTTCATCAGCCAGTCAGGTGACTTTATCAAAACGCAGGAATTTAGTCAGACTCCAGGTCAAGAGGACCGTCTCATGACCAATGCGACCATTGATTGGGATAAGAAAGTTGTACCAAGTGCCATCTACGAAGAAGGGGCAGTTGTCTTTCCAGTTCTTCACGGTCCGATGGGAGAAGATGGCTCTGTTCAAGGATTCTTGGAAGTTTTGAAAATGCCGTATGTCGGCTGCAATATCTTGTCATCGAGTCTTGCCATGGATAAAATCACGACCAAGCGTGTGTTAGAATCTGCTGGCATTGCCCAAGTTTCTTATGTGGCTATCGTTGAAGGGGATGATGTGACTGCTAAAATCGCTGAAGTGGAAGAAAAATTGGCTTATCCAGTCTTCACTAAGCCGTCAAACATGGGTTCTAGTGTCGGTATTTCTAAATCTGAAAATCAAGAAGAACTCCGCCAAGCTTTGGAACTTGCCTTCCGATATGACAGTCGTGTCTTGGTAGAGCAAGGGGTAAATGCCCGTGAAATCGAGGTTGGTCTACTGGGCAACTACGATGTCAAAAGCACCCTTCCAGGAGAAGTAGTCAAGGATGTTGCCTTTTATGACTACGATGCCAAGTATATTGACAACAAGATTACTATGGACATCCCAGCCAAAATCAGTGATGATGTAGTAGCTGTCATGCGCCAAAATGCAGAAACAGCTTTCCGTGCGATTGGTGGGCTCGGTCTATCTCGTTGCGATTTCTTCTATACAGATAAGGGAGAGGTTTTCCTAAACGAGCTCAATACCATGCCAGGTTTCACCCAGTGGTCAATGTATCCACTTCTTTGGGACAATATGGGAATCAGCTATCCAGACTTAATCGAGCGTTTGGTTGACCTTGCCAAGGAAAGTTTTGACAAGCGCGAAGCGCATTTGCTATAAAATGAAAGAGAGGGTAGAAGCCAGAACCATCACTGCAAGGTGACTAGAGTTCTCGGATTTCGACCCTTTTTAAAGGAGTAGAAATGAAATTAACAATTCATGAAGTGGCCCAAGTTGTCGGAGCTAAAAATGATATCAGCATCTTTGAGGACACCCAGTTAGAAAAGGCTGAGTTTGACAGTCGTTTGATTGCGACAGGAGATTTATTTGTGCCACTTAAAGGTGCGCGTGACGGTCATGACTTTATCGAAAGAGCTTTTGAAAATGGTGCAGCAGCAACCCTGTCTGAGAAAGAGCTTGCAAATTATCCTTATATTCTGGTAGATGACGTTTTGACTGCCTTTCAACAACTAGCTGCCTACTATCTTGAAAAAACGGCAGTTGATGTCTTTGCAGTTACAGGTTCAAATGGTAAGACAACGACCAAGGATATGTTGGCACACTTGCTATCGACAACCTACAAAACCTACAAAACACAAGGAAACTACAACAACGAGATTGGTCTTCCCTACACAGTTCTCCATATGCCTGAAGGAACAGAAAAGTTGGTCTTGGAGATGGGGCAGGATCACTTGGGAGATATTCATCTCTTGTCTGAATTGGCTCGTCCAAAAGCAGCCATCGTGACCTTGGTTGGAGAAGCCCATTTGGCCTTTTTCAAAGACCGTTCTGAGATTGCTAAAGGGAAAATGCAAATTGCAGATGGCATGGCTGAAGGTTCCTTGCTTTTAGCTCCGGCTGACCCTATTGTAGAGGCCTACCTGCCAGCTGATAAAAAGGTGGTCCGTTTTGGGCAAGGAGCAGAGCTGGAAATCACAGACTTGATTGAGCGCAAGGACAGTCTGACCTTTAAGGCTAATTTCTTGGAACAAGCGCTTGATTTACCGGTGACTGGTAAGTACAATGCCACTAATGCCATGATTGCGTCTTATGTTGCCCTACAAGAAGGGGTTTCAGAGGAGCAAATTCATAAGGCTTTCCAAAACCTTGAATTGACGCGTAACCGTACCGAATGGAAGAAAGCAGCCAATGGAGCAGATATCTTATCAGATGTTTACAATGCCAATCCAACTGCTATGAAGCTGATTTTAGAGACTTTCTCTGCCATTCCAGCCAACGAAGGTGGCAAGAAAATCGCTGTCTTGGCGGACATGAAGGAACTTGGTGACCAGTCAGTTCAGCTCCATAACCAGATGATTTTGAGCCTCTCGCCAGATGTGCTGGATACCGTTATTTTCTATGGAGAAGACATTGCTGAATTAGCCCAACTTGCTAGTCAAATGTTCCCAATCGGCCACGTTTACTACTTCAAGAAAACAGAAAACCAAGACCAATTTGAAGACCTAGTTAAGCAGGTCAAGGAAAGTCTAGGAGCTAATGATCAAATCTTGCTCAAGGGCTCTAACTCCATGAATCTAGCTAAGCTGGTAGAAAGTTTAGAAAATGAATGCTAGTGATTTTGCCAAGTATCTTCAAAGAATGATTGCCCTTACAGATACTGGATTAACCTTTACAAAAGATCCTTTCGACCGTGAGCGCTATGAAGACTTGCGAAGTCTGTTATCTGAAATGTTGAATCAAGCATCAGACCTTGATGCCGAAGAAGTGGCAGAAGTTTTGAAGCCAACTTCTGCTTATGCAACTCCGTTAATGGACGTCCGTGCTTGGATTGTTGAGGACGAAAAGATTTGTCTGGTTAGGGGACAAGGAGAGAATGATTGGGCTTTGCCAGGTGGCTTTGGTGAGGTTGGTTATTCTCCAACAGAAAATATTCTCAAGGAAATTGAAGAAGAAACCGGTTTTAAAGCCAAAGTTGAACGACTACTAGCTGTTTTTGATACCAATCGTTTCCAACTACAGAGCAAGCAATATGCAAAGTTTGTTTTTGAATGTAAGCTTCTTGATGGACAATTCCAAGAAAATCAAGAAATTGCTGACCTTCAATTTTTTGCCATTGACCAACTGCCAGTCTTATCTGAAAAACGCATTACCAAGGAGCAAATAGAGCTTCTTTGGCAGGTTTATCAAGGTCAGAGGGAGCAATATCTTGACTAAGAAGATGATTATCGTATTTCTAAATCCATTTTTGACAAATAGCATGGTATAATAAAATGCAGGAAAATTTTGAATCATGAGGAAGACTAGATGAATTTATGGGATATTTTCTTTACGACCCAAGCAACAGAACCACCCAAGTTTGATCTTTTTTGGTATATCAGTATATTTACACTCTTGGGTTTGACCTTTTATACAGCCTATCGCTATCGTGAAACGAGGGTTTACCAACGATTTTTCCAGATTTTACAGGCCGTTCAGTTAATCCTACTTTATGGTTGGTATGGGGTCAACCATATGCCACTATCAGAAAGCTTACCCTTTTACCATTGCCGTATGGCTATGTTTGTGGTGCTTTTGCTTCCTGGTCAGTCTAAATATAGGCAGTATTTTGCATTACTAGGAACATTTGGGACATTAGCAGCCTTTGTTTATCCAGTGTCAGATGCCTATCCTTTCCCCCATATCACCATTTTATCCTTTATTTTTGGGCATTTAGCACTCTTGGGGAACTCTCTAGTTTATCTATTGAGACAGTATAATGCGCGATTGTTGGATGTGAAGGGAATTTTTCTCATGACCTTTGCATTAAATGCCTTGATTTTTGTGGTCAATTCGGTAACAGGTGGAGATTACGGATTCCTGACAAAACCACCATTGGTTGGAGACCATGGCTTAATAGCTAATTATTTAATCGTTTCTCTGGCCCTGTCAGCAGCGATTACGTTAACAAAGAAAATCTTGGAACTATTTTTAGAACAAGAAGCAGAAAAAATGATTGCAAAGAAAGCTTAACACAGAGCTTTCTTTTTTTGTCTTAGAGTGTTTTACAAGTAGCCTATAAAACAAAAATTTCTGAATAGACAAATTCAAAAATTGGCTGGGAAATTTAGGAAAAAAGCAAGCACGATTAAATTTTTTGTGTTATAATATTCTGTGAATAGCTATGCCTATGTTTAGCTATGGAATAATACGAAGTGCGAAACTTGGAAGATAGAGAGGATGCGATGTAATGGCTAGAGAAGGCTTTTTTACAGGTCTAGATATTGGAACAAGCTCTGTCAAGGTGCTTGTGGCCGAGAAGAGAAATGGTGAATTAAATGTAATTGGCGTGAGTAATGCCAAAAGTAAAGGTGTAAAGGATGGAATTATTGTTGATATTGATGCAGCAGCAACTGCTATCAAATCAGCTATTTCCCAAGCGGAAGAAAAGGCAGGCATTTCGATTAAATCAGTGAATGTCGGCTTGCCTGGTAATCTTTTGCAGGTCGAACCAACTCAAGGGATGATTCCAGTAACATCTGATACCAAGGAAATTACGGATCAAGATGTTGAAAATGTTGTCAAATCAGCTTTGACAAAGAGTATGACACCTGACCGTGAAGTCATTACCTTTATTCCTGAAGAATTTATTGTGGATGGTTTCCAAGGGATTCGTGACCCACGTGGCATGATGGGGGTTCGCCTTGAAATGCGTGGTTTGCTTTATACAGGACCTCGTACTATCTTGCACAATTTGCGTAAGACAGTTGAACGTGCAGGTGTCCAGGTTGAAAATGTTATCATTTCGCCACTAGCAATGGTTCAATCAGTTTTGAACGAAGGGGAACGTGAATTTGGTGCTACAGTGATTGATATGGGGGCAGGTCAAACGACTGTCGCTACAATCCGTAACCAAGAACTCCAGTTTACCAATATTCTCCAAGAAGGCGGAGATTATGTAACTAAGGATATCTCTAAAGTCTTGAAAACTTCTCGCAAATTAGCGGAAGGCTTGAAACTGAATTATGGGGAAGCCTATCCGCCTCTTGCAAGCAAAGAAACCTTCCAAGTAGAAGTTATTGGAGAAGTAGAAGCAGTCGAAGTGACGGAAGCCTACTTGTCAGAAATTATTTCTGCACGAATTAAGCACATCCTTGAACAAATTAAGCAAGAATTAGATAGAAGACGTCTATTGGAGCTCCCTGGTGGTATTGTCTTAATCGGTGGGAATGCCATTTTACCGGGTATGGTTGAACTTGCTCAGGAAGTCTTTGGCGTCCGTGTCAAGCTTTATGTTCCAAATCAAGTTGGTATCCGTAATCCAGCCTTTGCGCATGTGATTAGTTTATCAGAATTTGCGGGTCAATTAACAGAAGTTAATCTTTTGGCTCAGAGAGCTATAAAAGGTGAGAATGACTTAAGTCATCAGCCGATTAGCTTTGGTGGGATGTTGCAAAAGACAGCTCAGTTTGTACAATCAACGCCTATTCAACCAGCTCCAGCTCCAGAAGTAGAGCCGGTGGCGCCTACAGAACCAATGGCGGATTTCCAACAAGCTTCACAAAATAAACCGAAATTAGCAGATCGTTTCCGTGGCTTGATCGGAAGCATGTTTGACGAATAAAGAGGAAAAATAAATTATGACATTTTCATTTGATACAGCTGCTGCTCAAGGTGCAGTGATTAAAGTAATTGGTGTCGGTGGAGGTGGTGGCAATGCCATCAACCGTATGGTCGACGAAGGTGTTACAGGTGTAGAATTTATCGCAGCAAACACAGATGTACAAGCATTGAGCAGTACAAAAGCTGAGACTGTTATTCAGTTGGGACCTAAATTGACTCGTGGTTTGGGTGCAGGAGGTCAACCTGAGGTTGGTCGTAAAGCTGCTGAAGAAAGCGAAGAAACACTGACGGAAGCTATCAGTGGCGCAGATATGGTCTTCATCACTGCTGGTATGGGAGGAGGCTCTGGAACTGGAGCTGCTCCTGTTATTGCTCGTATCGCCAAAGATTTAGGTGCTCTTACAGTTGGTGTTGTAACACGTCCGTTTGGTTTTGAAGGAAGCAAGCGTGGACAATTTGCTGTAGAAGGAATCAATCAACTACGTGAGCATGTAGATACTCTATTGATTATTTCAAACAACAACTTGCTTGAAATTGTTGATAAGAAAACACCGCTCTTGGAGGCTCTTAGCGAAGCGGATAACGTTCTTCGTCAAGGTGTTCAAGGAATTACCGATTTGATTACCAATCCAGGATTGATTAACCTTGACTTTGCCGATGTGAAAACGGTGATGGCAAATAAAGGGAATGCTCTTATGGGGATTGGTATCGGTAGTGGAGAAGAACGTGTGGTAGAAGCGGCGCGTAAGGCAATTTACTCTCCACTTCTTGAAACAACAATTGACGGTGCTGAGGATGTTATCGTCAACGTTACTGGTGGGCTCGACTTAACCTTGATTGAGGCAGAAGAGGCTTCACAAATTGTGAACCAGGCAGCAGGTCAAGGAGTGAACATCTGGCTCGGTACTTCAATTGATGAAAGTATGCGTGATGAAATTCGTGTAACAGTTGTCGCAACGGGTGTTCGTCAAGACCGCGTAGAAAAGGTTGTGGCTCCACAAGCTAGACCGACTACTAACTACCGTGAGACAGTGAAACCAGCCCATTCACATGGGTTTGATCGTCATTTTGATATGGCAGAAACAGCTGAATTGCCAAAACAAAATCCACGTCGTTTGGAACCAACTCAGGCATCTGCTTTTGGTGATTGGGATCTTCGCCGTGAATCGATTGTTCGTACAACAGATTCAGTCGTTTCTCCAGTTGAACGCTTTGAAGCCCCAACATCACAAGATGAAGATGAATTGGATACACCTCCATTTTTCAAAAATCGTTAAGTAAATGAATGTAAAAGAAAATACAGAACTTGTTTTTCGAGAAGTTGCAGAGGCTAGTCTGAGTGCTCATCGAGAGAGTGGTTCAGTCTCTGTCATTGCAGTTACCAAGTATGTAGATGTACCGACAGCGGAAGCCTTGCTTCCGCTAGGTGTTCATCATATCGGTGAAAATCGTGTCGATAAGTTTCTGGAGAAATATGAAGCTTTAAAAGATCGAGATGTGACTTGGCATTTGATTGGTACCTTACAAAGACGTAAGGTGAAAGATGTCATTCAATACGTTGATTATTTCCATGCTTTGGATTCAGTCAAGCTAGCAGAGGAAATTCAAAAAAGAAGTGACCGAGTCATCAAGTGTTTCCTTCAGGTAAATATTTCTAAAGAAGAAAGCAAGCACGGTTTTTCGAGAGAGGAACTGCTGGAAATCTTGCCAGAGTTAGCCAGACTAGATAAGATTGAATATGTTGGTTTAATGACGATGGCACCCTTTGAAGCTAGCAGGGAGCAGTTGAAAGAGATTTTCAAGGCGACCCAAGATTTGCAAAGAGAAATTCAAGAAAAACAAATTCCAAATATGCCTATGACTGAGTTAAGTATGGGAATGAGTCGTGATTATAAAGAAGCGATTCAATTCGGTTCCACCTTTGTTCGTATAGGTACAGCATTTTTTAAGTAGGAGAGAACCATGTCTTTAAAAGATAGATTCGATAGATTTATAGATTATTTTACGGAGGATGAGGATTCAAGTCTCCCTTATGAAAAAAGAGATGAGCCTGTGTTTACTCCAGTAAATTCTTCACAGGAACCGGCTCTCCCAATGCATCAACCTTCACAGTCTGCTGGTGCAAAAGATAGCAATATCACCAGACTTCATGCAAGACAACAGGAATTGGCAAATCAGAGTCAGCGTGCAACGGATAAGGTCATTATAGATGTTCGTTATCCTAGAAAATATGAAGACGCAACAGAAATTGTTGATTTATTGGCAGGCAACGAAAGTATTTTGATTGATTTTCAGTATATGACAGAGGTGCAGGCCCGTCGTTGTTTGGACTATTTGGATGGAGCTTGTCATGTTCTAGCTGGTAATCTGAAAAAGGTAGCTTCTACCATGTATCTGTTGACACCAGTGAATGTCATTGTCAATGTAGAAGATATTCGCTTGCCAGATGAAGAACAAAATGGTGAGTTTGGCTTTGATATGAAGCGAAATAGAGTACGATAATGATTTTTTTAATTCGTATGATTTATAATGCAGTGGATATTTACTCCCTGATTTTAGTAGCCTTCGCTGTCATGTCTTGGTTTCCAGGTGCCTATGAATCCAGTTTAGGTCGTTGGATTGTAGCATTGGTAAAGCCAGTGCTTTCTCCCTTGCAACGCCTGCCTTTACAGATAGCAGGTCTTGATTTATCTGTTTGGGTTGCGATTGTTTTGATTCGATTTTTAGGAGAAAACCTAGTCCGTTTTCTGGCGATGATAGGATGAATAAAGGGATTTACCAGCATTTCTCCATAGAAGATCGTCCATTTCTTGACAAGGGAATGGAATGGATAAAGAAGGTAGAAGATAGCTATGCTCCTTTTTTAACTCCTTTTATCAATCCTCATCAGGAGAAGCTATTAAAGATTTTGGCCAAAACCTATGGTCTTGCTTGTAGCAGTAGTGGGGAATTCGTCTTGAGTGAGTATGTTCGAGTTTTATTATACCCAGATTATTTCCAGCCAGAGTTTTCAGATTTTGAAATATCTCTCCAGGAAATAGTGTATTCCAATAAATTTGAACACTTAACGCATGCTAAGATTTTAGGGACAGTCATCAATCAATTAGGGATTGAACGGAAACTTTTTGGAGATATCCTAGTAGATGAAGAACGGGCGCAGATTATGGTCAATCAGCAATTTCTTCTTCTCTTTCAAGATGGATTAAAGAAAATTGGCCGTATACCCGTTTCGCTGGAGGACCGTCCTTTCACCGAGAAAATAGATAAGCTAGAACAGTATCGAGAGCTGGATTTATCTGTGTCTAGTTTTAGATTAGATGTTCTTTTATCAAATGTTTTGAAACTATCTAGGAATCAAGCAAACCAGTTGATTGAAAAGAAACTTGTCCAAGTAAATTATCATGTGGTAGACAAATCAGATTATATTGTTCAAGTTGGAGACTTGATTAGTGTGAGAAAATTTGGGCGCTTGAGATTGCTTCAAGATAAGGGACAAACGAAAAAAGAGAAGAAAAAAATAACCGTCCAGTTATTATTAAGTAAGTGAGGAATAGAATGCCAATTACATCATTAGAAATAAAGGACAAAACCTTTGGAACTCGATTCAGAGGTTTTGATCCAGAAGAAGTCGATGAATTTTTAGATATTGTGGTTCGTGATTACGAAGATCTTGTTCGTGCGAATCATGATAAAGATTTGCGTATTAAGAGTTTAGAAGAGCGTTTGTCTTACTTTGATGAGATGAAAGATTCATTGAGCCAGTCTGTATTGATTGCCCAAGACACAGCTGAGCGAGTGAAACAGGCGGCGCATGAACGTTCAAACAATATCATTCATCAAGCAGAGCAGGATGCGCAACGCTTGTTGGAAGAAGCTAAATATAAGGCAAACGAGATTCTTCGTCAAGCAACGGATAATGCTAAGAAAGTTGCTGTTGAAACAGAAGAATTGAAGAACAAGAGCCGTGTCTTCCACCAACGTCTTAAATCTACAATTGAGAGCCAGTTGGCTATTGTTGAATCTTCAGATTGGGAAGATATTCTCCGTCCAACAGCTACTTATCTTCAAACCAGTGATGAAGCCTTTAAAGAAGTGGTTAGCGAAGTACTTGGGGAACCGATTCCAGCTCCAATTGAGGAAGAACCAATTGATATGACACGTCAGTTCTCTCAAGCAGAAATGGCAGAGTTACAAGCTCGTATTGAGGCAGCCAATAAAGAATTGGCTGAATTTGAAGCTCAGGCTAAACAGGAAGTGGAAAATCCAACTCCTGTAGTGAGTCCTCAAATGGAAGAAGAGCCTGCTCATCCAGTTGGTCCAATGTACGAAGAACCAGAAGTAGCTCCAGTACATCCTTCGGCTCCAACACCAACTACAGAAACGTTTGATTCAGCACCAGGATTTGAAGCACCGCAAGAATCTGTTACAATTTTATAAGAAATATTCTGAGAACAATATCTTATCCTTATATTTCCAGCGAGCAGGAGATGGTGTGAGTCCTGCATTCCCTAACGATAAGATTATCCTCTCAAAAACTCAAGTCTGAAGCTAGTAAGATTTGACGTTCCCCACGTTACGGGATAAGAGGGAGAAAGACTAAATCTTTTTCCGAATAAAGGTGGTACCACGATTTTCGTCCTTTTTGGCAGTCGTGGTTTTTAATTTGTTATTATTTATAAAGGAGATACCATGAAACTCAAAGATACCCTTAACCTTGGGAAAACAGCTTTCCCAATGCGTGCAGGCCTTCCGACCAAAGAGCCAGTTTGGCAAAAGGAATGGGAAGATGCAAAACTTTACCAACGTCGTCAAGAATTGAACCAAGGAAAACCTCATTTCACCTTGCATGATGGCCCTCCATACGCTAACGGAAATATCCACGTTGGACATGCTATGAACAAGATTTCAAAAGATATCATTGTTCGCTCAAAATCTATGTCAGGTTTTTACGCACCATTTATCCCGGGTTGGGACACTCATGGTCTGCCAATCGAGCAAGTTTTGGCAAAACAAGGTGTCAAACGCAAAGAAATGGACTTGGTTGAGTACTTGAAACTTTGCCGTGAATATGCTCTTTCTCAAGTAGATAAACAACGTGAAGACTTTAAACGTTTGGGTGTTTCTGGTGACTGGGAAAATCCATATGTGACTTTGACTCCTGACTATGAGGCAGCTCAAATCCGTGTATTTGGTGAGATGGCTAATAAAGGTTACATTTACCGTGGTGCCAAGCCAGTTTACTGGTCTTGGTCATCTGAGTCAGCCCTTGCGGAAGCAGAGATTGAATACCATGACTTGGTTTCAACTTCCCTTTACTATGCCAACAAGGTCAAAGATGGCAAAGGTGTTCTAGATACAGATACTTACATCGTTGTTTGGACAACTACTCCATTTACCATCACAGCTTCTCGTGGTTTGACGGTTGGTGCAGATATTGATTACGTTTTGGTTCAACCTGCTGGTGAAGCTCGTAAGTTTGTCGTTGCTGCAGAGTTGTTGACTAGCTTGTCTGAGAAATTTGATTGGGCTGATGTTCAAGTGTTGGCAACTTACCGTGGTCAAGAATTGAACCACATCGTAACAGAACACCCATGGGATACAGCTGTAGATGAGTTGGTGATTCTTGGTGACCATGTTACAACTGACTCTGGTACTGGTATTGTCCATACAGCCCCTGGTTTTGGTGAGGACGACTACAATGTCGGTATTGCTAATGATCTTGAAGTCGCAGTCACTGTTGACGAACGTGGTATCATGATGGCTAATGCTGGTGCTGAGTTTGAAGGTCAATTCTATGAAAAGGTAGTTCCAACTGTTATTGAAAAACTTGGTAACCTCCTTCTTGCCCAAGAAGAAATCTCCCACTCATACCCATTTGACTGGCGTACCAAGAAACCAATCATCTGGCGTGCAGTACCACAATGGTTCGCCTCTGTTTCAAAATTCCGCCAAGAAATCTTGGATGAAATTGAAAAAGTGAAATTCCACTCAGAATGGGGTAAAGTCCGTCTTTACAATATGATTCGTGACCGTGGCGACTGGGTTATCTCTCGTCAACGTGCTTGGGGTGTTCCGCTTCCTATCTTCTACGCTGAAGATGGTACAGCGATCATGACTGCTGAAACGATTGAACACGTAGCTCAACTTTTTGAAGAACATGGTTCAAGCATTTGGTGGGAACGTGATGCTAAGGACCTCTTGCCAGAAGGATTTACTCATCCAGGTTCACCAAATGGTGAGTTCAAAAAAGAAACAGATATCATGGACGTTTGGTTTGACTCAGGTTCATCATGGAATGGAGTTGTAGTAAACCGTCCTGAGTTGACTTACCCAGCAGACCTTTACCTAGAAGGTTCTGACCAATACCGTGGTTGGTTCAACTCATCACTCATCACATCTGTTGCCAACCATGGTGTAGCACCTTACAAGCAAATCTTGTCACAAGGTTTTGCCCTTGACGGTAAAGGTGAGAAGATGTCTAAATCTCTTGGAAATACCATTGCTCCAAGTGATGTTGAAAAACAATTTGGTGCTGAAATCTTGCGTCTTTGGGTAACAAGTGTGGATTCAAGCAACGACGTGCGTATCTCTATGGATATTTTGAGCCAAGTCTCTGAAACTTACCGTAAGATTCGTAACACTCTTCGTTTCTTGATTGCCAACACATCTGACTTTAACCCAGCTCAAGATGTAGTCGCTTACGATGAACTTCGTTCAGTTGATAAGTACATGACGATTCGCTTTAACCAGCTTGTCAAGACCATTCGTGATGCCTATGCGGACTTTGAATTCTTGACAATCTATAAGGCCTTGGTGAACTTTATCAACGTTGATTTGTCAGCATTCTACCTTGATTTTGCTAAAGATGTTGTTTACATCGAAGGTGCCAAATCACTGGAACGCCGTCAAATGCAGACTGTCTTCTATGACATTCTTGTGAAAATCACCAAACTCTTGACACCAATCCTTCCTCACACTGCGGAAGAAATCTGGTCATACCTTGAGTTTGAAGCAGAAGATTTTGTTCAATTATCAGAATTGCCAGAAGCGGAAACTTTTGCTAACCAAGAAGAAATCTTGGATACATGGGCTGCCTTCATGGACTTCCGTGGACAAGCTCAAAAAGCCTTGGAAGAAGCTCGTAATGCAAAAGTAATCGGTAAATCACTTGAAGCACACTTGACAGTTTATCCAAATGAAGTTGTGAAAACTTTACTCGAAGCAGTAAACAGCAATGTAGCTCAACTTTTAATCGTGTCTGAATTGACCATCGCAGAGGGACTAGCTCCAGAAACTGCTGTTAGCTTCGAAGATGTAGCCTTCACAGTTGAACGCGCTGCAGGCCAAGTATGTGACCGTTGCCGTCGTATCGACCCAACAACAGCAGAACGCAGCTACCATGCAGTCATCTGTGACCACTGTGCAAGCATCGTAGAAGAAAACTTTGCAGACGCAGTCGCAGAAGGATTTGAAGAGAAATAAGGTTGAGAAGTCTCTATGCGTCTAGTATATAAAAATTAGTTATTCTAAGTTTATAATCTCTCTTGTGAGGTGCTAAAGTTTGATGAGAATTGGTTTTGCTAATACTAGGAGAAAGTAAGTATGATAAAATCGCAAGATTGTTTTTCTTGCGATTTCTTAAACTAGTGAGGAGAAATAAACATTATGAGACAAACAAATGTTAGAGGAAGCTTGTCCCTCCGTGGCTTTAGAAAATTAAGAACTGGTGCAATTGTTGCGACAGGTGTGATTTTGCTAGGTCTGGGCTTTTTAGCTCCAACTGTATCAGCCAGTGAACAAGATGGTGTCTGGGTAGCTAGAACAGTTGAGGAAGTGAAAGCTGACCTTCAAAAAGAAGGTGATTTATTTAAGTATGTCATTAAGTGGGGAGATACATTAAGTGTTATCAGCGAAGCAAGTAATATCCCTGTAGATGTACTCCAAGAAATGAATCAAGCTTCAGGCAAGAATTTATTCTTACCGCACAATGAATTGTACTTTACCGAAGCTGAAACGGTTTCAGATACAGTCACAAAACACAAGATTGTCATCAAAGAAAGTGGTGCAAGTGGCGAAGTTCGCACTTACGAAGTCTTGCTCAAGAAAGATCAGGAAACAAAAGCTGTTACCTTTGAATTAACAGATGTCACTGAGAAAGTTGAAAAAATGACTGTGAACTATAGCCCAGTTTATCAGCCTGTATCAGCACCAGTAGTGGAAAGAGCGGAAGAATCGGGTGAAGAACCTGATTCAGAAGCACCAGCAGAGACAAGCCCAGAAGTTAAAGAAGAAACAGAAGCTCCAGTAGCACAAAAAGCAGAAGAGCCAACTGTAACAACGCCAAAAGCAGAAAAACCAGTGTCTCCAGCACCAACAGAATCAGCGCCAGAGGTAGAAAAACCAGCTGAGCCTAAAGAAGCAGAATCAACACCTGAAGGAACATTTACAGGAACAGCAGAATCAGCACCAGATTCAACAGAATTAGTGGCAAATGGAGCTTCAGGAAGAACAGAAGGGGCTTCAGAAGTAACTCCAGGAGTAACAGGAAAAGAAACTGAAGAATCAGGAACAGAAGCACCTACAACTCCAAAAGAAGATACACCTGAAGGAACAGTTTCAGAAGGAGAAACAGGAACAGAGTCAGCAGAATTGGCTGAACCAAAAACAGAAGCACCTACAACTCCAGAAAATAAAGAAGAACAACCAGGTGCAACAGAAGCACCGGAACCAAAAGTAACAGAGTCCGAGGCAGCGAAACCAGCTCCAAAAGAAGCAGGAACAACAGCAGGAAATGAAGTAAAAGAAACTGAAGAAGCAGGAACAGGTTCAGAAGTAGCTACAACAGGTGCACCAGCAGCGGAAGGAAGTTCAGAAGCGACTCTAGGTTCAACAGAAGAAGCTTCAGGAACAACACCAAAAGCAGAAGTTTCAGAAGCACCAGTGGTAGAGGCTACAACTTCAGGAGAACAAAGCCAACCAGCAGAAGCAACCCCAGCACCAAAAGAATCAGGAGAAGAAGGTAAAGCGGAGGATTCAGTTTCTTCAACTGAATCTTCATCAACTGCTTCTGAAGGGGAGTCAACAGCTACGCAACCAGCTGGAGAAGAAAATAAATCCGAACCAACGTCAGAAACTTCAACTATTCCATCTGTAGATGCTACAAATGATTCAGGTAATTCAGAGTCATCACCTTCAGTAACAGAAGGCAATAAAGAAGAAACAAATTCACAAAATACTGAAGCTTCGACTGTGAACGAAAACTCAGAATCATCTAATTCAGATTCAGAAAAACCACAGGGTGATGAACCAGCTGTACAAGTAGGATCAGACCCAACAGCGTCAATAGAAGGAACATCTACAGGAAAAGAAGAATCATCACCAAAAGCAGAAGAAAAACAAGTCGACAAGAAACTAGAACTTAGAAATATTTCAAATGTGGAATTGTTTACAGTAGAAAATAATAAATATCGACATGTAACTTCACTTGCGAGTGTTCCAACTAATCCAACAAATTACTTTATGAAAGTAAAATCGGAGAATTTTAAAGATGTTATGTTACCCGTTAAGAGTATTGAAAGTGCTACAAAAGATAATCAAGATGTTTATAAAATTGTAGGACAAGCTAATGATTTAATTCAACATGAAAACAATAGTACTTTAGACAATTACACTTACTACCTACCTAAGATGGTGAGAAGTGAAAATGGAGTTTATACATCGTTTAAAAATCTAGTAGATGCTATGAATAGTAATCCTTCTGGAGAGTTTCGTTTAGGAGCAACTATGGATGCTCGTGAAGTAGAACTTCAAGATGGTCAAGAAAGCTATGTTAGTAATGAGTTTACAGGTACATTAATTGGTAAAAATAATGATAAGTACTACGCTATATATAATCTGAAAAAACCATTATTTAGAACTTTAAACCGTGCTACAGTAAAAGATATTTCAATAAAAGAAGCAAATATTTCTTCTAAAGATGATGCTGCTACAATTGCTAAAGAAGCGAAAAATGGTACTAACATTACTAACGTTCATTCATCTGGTGTAATTGCTGGTGAGCGTAGCATTGGTGGTTTAGTTTCACAAGTTACTAACTCTATAATTTCTGAAAGTAGTTTTACTGGTAGAATAACGAATACTTATGATACAAAAGCTACTTATCAAATAGGTGGTTTAGTAGGAAAACTTTCAGGAGTTAGTGCTTTGATTGATAGATCAATTTCATCTATTGATATGGCGACAAATGCTAATACAGGAGATCAGGTTGTTGGTGGCATAGCGGGAGTTGTTGATAAAAATGCAACTATCAGAAATAGTTATGTTGAAGGAAATCTTAATAATGTAAAACATTTTGGTTATGTTGGAGGAGTTGCAGGGTATCTTTGGGATAGAGAATCATCAGATGAAAGAAACTCAGGTCAACTTACAAATGTATTAAGTGACGTTAATGTTACGAACGGTAATGCTATTGCTGGTTATGATTTTAAAGGAATAAGAGCAACTAACACTTATAGTAATCAAAATAATAAGGTAGTCAATGTAGTACAAGTAGATGATGAAATACTAAGTAGAGATTCAGAAATACAAAGAGGAACTGTATTAGAAAATAATAAAGTTCTCGAGAAAAAAGCTGAACTTGTTCCTAAGAAAAATACTAAGATAGAAGACTTTAATTTCTCTTCTAGATATGAAACAGATTATAAAAACTTAAAAGATGCTGATGTTAACAGATTAAGAGTATATAAAAATATTGAGAAACTATTACCTTTCTATAACAGAGAGACTATTGTTAAGTATGGTAATTTAGTAGACACTAATAATGATTTATTTACTAAAGAGGTTGTGTCTGTAGTTCCAATGAAGGATAAAGAAGTAATCACAGATATTAATAAACATAAAGCTAGTATTAATAAACTGTTACTTTATTATTCAGATAATACTTCTCAAACATTGGATGTAAAATATCGACAAGATTTCTCTAAAGTAGCAGAATATGAAATAGCTAATACAAAATTAATATACACACCTAATACGCTATTACATAATTATGATAATATTGTAAAAACTGTTTTAAATGACCTGAAATCTGTTCAATATGATTCAGGTGCTGTTAGAAAAGTATTAGATATTTCTAGTAACATAAAATTAACAGAATTATATCTAGATGAACAATTTGAAAAAACAAAAGAAGCTATAGGTGATAGTTTAGCGAAACTTCTGTCAGCAGATGCAGCAATCGCTGAGAATAGTAATTCGATAATTGATAATTATGTAATCGAGAAAATCAAGAAAAATAAAGAGGCGTTACTTCTAGGTTTAACATATCTTGAACGCTGGTATAATTTTAAATATGATAATGCAAGTGCAAAAGATTTAGTATTATATCATTTAGATTTCTTTGGTAAATCAAATAGTTCAGCTCTAGATAATGTTATTGAATTAGGTAAATCTGGCTTTAACAATTTATTAGCTAAAAATAATGTAATTACTTACAATGTATTATTATCTAAAAATTATGGGACAGAAACTTTATTCAAGGCATTAGAAGAATATAGAAAAGTATTCTTACCAACTACTTCTAATAACGACTGGTTCAAAACACAATCTAAAGCTTATATAGTTGAAGAAAAATCTACTATTCCTGAAGTAAGTTCTAAGCAGTCAGAACAAGGAACAGAACACTCTATAGGTGTTTATGATAGATTAACTAGTCCATCATGGAAATATCAAAGTATGGTCTTACCGTTATTAACTTTACCAGAAGAAAAAATGATATTTATGATTGCCAATATTTCAACTATAGGATTTGGTGCTTATGATAGATATAGAAGTCCTGAACATCCTAAGGGAGAGAAATTAAATAAATTTGTAGAAGATAATGCACAAGCAGCGGCTAAACGATTTAGAGATCATTATGATTATTGGTATAAAATTCTAGATAAAGAAAATAAAGAAAAATTATATAGAAGTGTACTAGTTTATGATGCATTTAGATTTGGAAATGATAAAGATAATAAGTTACAAGAAGCTAACTTTGAAACTAATCATCCAGCTATTAAAAACTTCTTTGGTCCTGCTGGAAACAATGTTGTTCATAATCAACATGGAGCATATGCGACAGGTGATGCATTCTACTATATGGCTTATCGTATGCTAGATAAATCTGGTGCAGTAACATATACTCATGAAATGACACATAACTCAGATAGAGAAATTTATCTTGGAGGCTATGGAAGACGAAATGGACTTGGACCAGAGTTTTATGCTAAAGGATTACTTCAAGCTCCTGACCACCCATATGATCCAACAATAACAATTAACTCTGTCTTGAAATATGAGGATTCAGAAAATTCAACAAGACTTCAAGTAGCTGATCCAACTCAACGATTTAATAGTGCAGAAGACTTGCAAAAATATATGCATAATATGTTTGATTTAATATATACACTTGAAATATTAGAAGGACGTGCTGTAGCTAAATTAGGTTATAATGAGAAAAATGATCTATTGAGAAAAATTGAGAATATATATAAGAAAGATCCAGATGGTAATAAAGTATACGCAACAAATGCTATTCGTAGATTAACGATGGATGAAATTTATAAATTAAACTCATTTGATAGTCTTATAGAAAATGATGTTATTACACGAAGAGGATATAAAGATGAAGGTGAGTATGAAAGAAATGGATACCACACAATTAATCTATTTTCACCAATATACTCTGCTTTAAGTAGTAAAATAGGGACTCCAGGAGATTTAATGGGACGCCGTATGGCATTCGAATTATTAGCTGCAAAAGGATATAAAGAAGGCATGGTACCTTATATCTCAAATCAATATGAAAAAGATGCAAAAGCGGCGGGAAGTAAGATTAAGTCTTATGGTAAAGAAGTAGGTTTAGTTACAGATGAATTAGTACTTGAAAAAGTATTTAATGGTCAATATAAAACTTGGACACAATTCAAGCAAGATATGTATAATAAACGTGTAGCTCAATTTGATAGACTGAATAAAGTTACTTTTAATGATACAACAAAACCTTGGACTAGTTTTTCTACGAAAACTATAAGTAGTGTTACAGAGTTGCAGCGATTAATGGATGAAGCTGTTCGAAAGGATGCAGATGAGAATCGATATTCTTGGAGTAATTACAAACCAGAATTTGACAGTTCAGTTCATAAGTTGAAGAGAGCAATCTTTAAAGCCTATCTTGACCAAACTAATGATTTTAGAACTTCAATATTTGATGAGGAAAATAAATTTACTAATTAGGGTAGCACATGAAGATAGGTTTCGTTTCTTCATGTGTGAAACTCTTTCCTTTTTGGTTTTGACTAGCTTTTTTGTGAAAAATTGTGTAAAATAGAATAGATAAACGAGGGGAAACCTCGGAAAATTTAAAGGAGAATCCATCTAATGGTAAAATTGGTTTTTGCTCGCCACGGTGAGTCTGAATGGAACAAAGCTAACCTTTTCACTGGTTGGGCTGATGTTGATTTGTCTGAAAAAGGTACACAACAAGCGATTGACGCTGGTAAATTGATCAAAGAAGCTGGTATCGAATTTGACCAAGCTTATACTTCAGTATTGAAACGTGCGATTAAAACAACTAACTTGGCTCTTGAAGCTTCTGACCAATTGTGGGTTCCAGTTGAAAAATCATGGCGTTTGAACGAACGTCACTACGGTGGTTTGACTGGTAAAAACAAAGCTGAAGCTGCTGAACAATTTGGTGATGAGCAAGTTCACATCTGGCGTCGTTCATACGATGTATTGCCTCCAAACATGGATCGTGATGATGAGCACTCAGCTCACACAGACCGTCGTTACGCTTCACTTGACGATTCAGTTATTCCAGATGCTGAAAACTTGAAAGTGACTTTGGAACGTGCCCTTCCATTCTGGGAAGATAAAATCGCTCCAGCTCTTAAAGATGGTAAAAACGTATTCGTAGGAGCTCACGGTAACTCAATCCGTGCCCTTGTAAAACACATCAAAGGTTTGTCAGACGACGAAATCATGGACGTGGAAATCCCTAACTTCCCACCATTGGTATTCGAATTCGACGAAAAATTGAACGTAGTTTCTGAATACTACCTTGGAAAATAAAAAATTGTAAGTCTAGAATTGATTTCTAGGCTTTTTATGTTAGTATGGTAGTATGATAAGGAATAAAAAACAAGATTATGTATTGGCCTACAAGAGACCAGCTTCAACAACATATAAGGGTTGGGAAGAAGAGGCTTTACCAATAGGCAATGGTTCTTTAGGGGCAAAAGTATTTGGGATTATAGGGGCTGAGAGGATTCAATTTAATGAAAAAAGTCTCTGGTCTGGTGGTCCACTTCCTGATAGTTCCGATTATCAGGGTGGAAATCTTCAGGACCAGTATGGTTTTTTAGCTGAGATTCGGCAGGCTTTGGAAAAGAGAGATTACAATCGGGCTAAGGAACTGGCTGAACAGCACCTGATCGGGCCAAAAACGAGTCAATATGGGACCTATCTATCCTTTGGGGATATTCACATTGAGTTTAGTCAGCAAGGTACGACTTTGTCTCAGGTTACGGATTACCAGAGGCAACTGAATATCAGTAAGGCGCTTGCGACGACTTCTTATGTCTATAAGGGAACGAAATTTGAACGTGAAGCTTTTGCGAGTTTTCCAGATAATCTCTTGGTTCAGCGCTTTACTAAGGAAGGGGCGGAAACTCTAGATTTTACTATAGAACTGTCGCTAAGTCGTGATTTGGCTTCTGATGGAAAGTATGAGGAGGAAAAGTCTGATTACAAGGAGTGCCAACTGGATATTACTGATTCTTATATCTTGATGAAGGGAAGAGTTAAGGATAATGATCTGCGGTTTGCTAGTTATCTAGCTTGGGAAACGGATGGAGACATTAGAGTCTGGTCAGATAAGATTCAGATATCAGAAGCCAGTTATGCCAACCTCTTCTTGGCCGCTAAGACGGATTTTGCCCAAAATCCTGCTAGTAATTATCGCAAGAAACTAGATTTGGAGCAACAGGTGAAGGACTTGGTGGAGAAAGCTAAAGAAAAGGGATATGCCCAATTGAAATCAAGGCATATTGAGGACTACCAAGCTTTATTTCAGCGTGTTCAATTGGATTTGGGAGCTGATGTTGATGCATCCACTACAGATGATTTGCTAAAAAATTATAAGCCACAAGAGGGGCAGGCTTTGGAGGAATTGTTCTTCCAGTATGGACGGTATTTATTGATTAGTTCTTCTAGAGACTGTCCGGATACTCTACCAGCTAATCTACAGGGAATCTGGAATGCGGTCGACAATCCTCCGTGGAATTCGGACTATCACCTGAATATCAATCTGCAGATGAATTATTGGCCAGCCTATGTTACCAATCTCCTAGAGACGACCTTTCCGGTCATCAACTATGTAGATGATTTGCGTGTCTATGGTCGTCTAGCGGCTGCAAGGTATGCAGGAATCGTCTCTCGGGAAGGAGAGGAGAATGGTTGGTTGGTTCATACTCAAGCGACTCCCTTTGGTTGGACGGCACCTGGTTGGGATTACTATTGGGGTTGGTCGCCAGCTGCCAATGCGTGGCTGATGCAAACTGTTTATGAAGCCTATTCATTTTATAGGGACCAAGACTATCTCAGGGATAAAATTTATCCCATGTTGAGGGAAACGGTTCGTTTTTGGAATGCCTTTTTACATGAGGATCAGCAGGCGCAGCGTTGGGTTTCTTCTCCATCTTATTCGCCAGAACATGGTCCGATTTCGATTGGCAATACCTATGACCAATCTCTGATTTGGCAATTATTTCATGATTTTATTCAGGCTGCTCAGGAATTGGGACTGGATGAGGCTTTGTTGACTGAGGTCAAGGAGAAGTTTGACTTGCTTAATCCTCTTCAAATCAATCAATCTGGTCGAATCAGGGAGTGGTATGAGGAGGAAGAGCAGTATTTTCAAAATGAGAAAGTTGAGGCCCAACATCGGCATGCTTCCCATCTGGTGGGACTTTATCCTGGAAATCTCTTTAGCTACAAGGGACAAGAGTATCTTGAAGCGGCGCGTGCTAGCCTCAATGATCGTGGAGATGGCGGCACAGGCTGGTCCAAGGCCAATAAGATCAATCTTTGGGCGCGTCTAGGAGATGGTAATCGAGCCCATAAATTATTAGCAGAGCAGTTAAAGTCATCCACCTTGCCAAATCTTTGGTGTAGCCACCCTCCTTTTCAGATAGATGGTAATTTTGGTGCTAGCAGTGGCATGGCAGAAATGTTACTCCAGTCTCATTCAGCTTATCTGGTACCTCTAGTAGCCCTACCCGATGCATGGTCAAGAGGTTCCGTTTCAGGCTTAATGGCACGTGGACATTTTGAAGTGAGCATGAGGTGGGAGGATAAAAAACTCTTACAGTTGACCATTTTATCAAGAAGCGGGGGAGATTTGCGAGTCTCTTATCCAGATATTGAAAAAAGTGTGATTGAAGTGAATCAAGAAAAAGCAAAAGTGAAATGCATAGAGAAAGATTGTGTTTCGGTGGCAACAGCAGAAGGTGATCTGGTTCAATTTTATTTTTAAGAAGATGATAAAAGGCAGTAATTTGAAACTGCCTTTTAATAAGGATTTGAGAATGTAAGCAGTTTCCAACTAGTTGAAAAAGCGTTATAATGGTAATAGGAAGTAATTTGTTTGAGAGAGGGTGGGTCTGATGGCTTATATTGAGATGAAACACTGTTACAAGCGTTATCAGGTTGGGGACACGGAAATTGTGGCCAATCGTGATGTGAATTTTGAAATTGAAGAAGGCGAGTTGGTCATCATTCTAGGTGCATCAGGTGCAGGCAAGTCAACAGTTCTTAACCTTCTTGGAGGCATGGATACCAATGACGACGGGGAAATCTGGATTGATGGTGTCAATATTGCAGACTATAGTTCCCACCAGCGAACCAATTACCGCCGCAACGATGTCGGTTTTGTTTTTCAGTTTTACAATCTAGTGTCCAATCTAACTGCTAAGGAAAATGTGGAACTGGCTTCTGAAATCGTGATGGATGCCTTGGATTCTGAGCAGGTCTTGACAGATGTAGGTCTGGCTCATCGTTTCAATAATTTTCCAGCTCAGCTTTCTGGAGGGGAGCAACAGCGAGTCTCCATTGCACGCGCGGTAGCCAAAAATCCTAAAATCCTCCTTTGTGATGAACCGACTGGAGCCTTGGATTATCAGACAGGCAAGCAAGTCTTGAAGATTCTCCAAGACATGTCTCGTCAAAAGGGAGCGACGGTGATCATCGTGACTCATAATGGAGCTTTAGCGCCCATTGCTGATCGCGTAATTCATATGCACGATGCCAGTGTCAAGGATGTGGTGGTCAACCAGCATCCTCAGGATATTGACAGTTTGGAGTACTAGCATGATCAAGCGAAAAACCTATTGGAAGGACTTAATTCAGTCCTTCACAGGCTCCAAGGGGCGTTTTTTATCCATCATGACCTTGATGATGTTAGGGTCTCTAGCCTTAGTAGGCCTCAAAGTAACCAGTCCCAACATGGAGGCGACAGCTAATGCTTATTTAACAACTGCTCAAACCTTGGATTTGGCAGTCATGTCTAACTATGGTTTGGATCAAGCAGATCAAGAAGAACTAGGACAGACGCAGGGCGCAGAGATTGAGTTTGGCTATTTGACAGATGTGACTATGGAGAATGGGCAGGATGCCATTCGACTGTACTCCAGACCAGAGCGAATTTCAATCTTTCAGCTAAGAGAGGGACGACTTCCTCAGTCAGACAAGGAAATCGCTTTGGGCACTCATTTACAAGGCCAATACAGCGTGGGAAAGGAGATTAGTTTTAAAGAAAAAGAAGAGGGTCATTCCTCTTTAAAAGACCATACTTATACCATTACTGGTTTTGTGGATTCGGCTGAAATCCTCTCCCAGCGAGATATGGGCTACGCAGGCAGTGGAAGTGGGACTCTGACAGTCTATGGGGTGATTTTACCGAGTCAGTTTGATCAGAAAGTCTACAATATAGCTCGTTTGAAATATCAAGATTTAGCAGGCTTAAATGCTTTTTCAGTAGCTTATGAAGAAAAATCCAAGCAACATCAGGAAGACCTTGAACAAGTTCTATCAGATAATGGCAAGGCACGTCTGCAAGTATTGAAAAAAGAAGGGCAAGAGTCTCTCGATAAGGGGCAAGAGATCCTTGACAAGGCTCAGGCTAATTTGCAGGAAGGCAAGCGTCGTTTAGCAGCTGCTCAAGCTCGTTTACAGTCTCAGGAAAGTCAACTAGCCTTGCTTCCTCAATCTCAGAGAGAGCATGCCAGTGCTCAACTTACCCAAGCTAAGCAGGAATTGAGCAAGGAAGAGGACAAACTAAAGCAGGCTGAACAAAATCTAGCCCAAGAAAAGGAAAAATTAGAAAAACATCAGCAAGTCTTGGATGATTTAGCTGAGCCCAAGTATCAAGTATATAATCGTCAGACCATGCCAGGTGGTCAGGGCTATCTCATGTATAGCAATGCTTCATCCAGTATTCGAGCAGTGGGCAATATCTTTCCTGTGGTTCTTTATGCCGTAGCGGCTATGGTTACCTTCACAACTATGACTCGTTTTGTGGATGAAGAGCGAACACATGCAGGGATTTTTAAGGCCTTGGGCTATCGTAGCAAGGATATTATCGCCAAGTTTCTCCTCTACGGCCTAGTAGCTGGAACTGTCGGAACGGCTCTAGGTAGTATACTTGGCCATTATTTACTAGCCAGTGTGATTTCAAGTGTCATTACAAAAGGCATGGTGGTGGGAGAAACCCAGATTCAGTTCTATTGGAGCTATAGTATACTAGCTCTTGGATTGAGTTGGTTGGCGAGTGTGTTACCAGCCTATCTGGTGGCTCGGAGGGAACTTCATGATGAAGCAGCCCAGCTTTTACTGCCTAAACCTCCTGTTAAAGGAGCTAAAATTTTACTGGAGCGTCTCAGTTTTATCTGGCGTCGTCTCAGTTTTACTCATAAGGTAACAGCTCGCAATATCTTCCGTTATAAGCAGCGGATGTTGATGACAATATTTGGTGTGGCGGGCTCAGTCGCTCTGCTTTTTGCAGGTTTAGGAATTCAATCCTCTGTAGCAGGAGTTCCGTCTAGACAGTTTCAACAAATCCAACAGTATCAGATGATTGTCTCTGAAAATCCTAGTGCGACCAATCAAGACAAGGCAGAGCTAGAAGAAGTGTTGAAAGGGCAGGACATCAAAGCCTACCAGAAAATCTATTCTAAAACGCTAGACAAGGATTTCAAAGGTAAGGCAGGTCTTCAAACTATTACCCTTATGATGACAGAGAAGGAGGATTTGACTCCCTTTATCCATCTTCAAAATCATCAGCAGGAGCTGACATTAAAAGATGGCGTCGTTATTACAGCTAAACTTGCCCAGCTGGCAGGTGTCAAGGTTGGGCAGACTCTAGAAATTGAAGGTAAGGAATTAACAGTCGCTGCTATTACTGAGAACTACGTTGGTCACTTTATTTATATGAGTCAGGCTAGCTATGAGCAAATTTACGGACAGCTACCCCAAGCCAACACTTATTTGGTCTCGTTAAGGAATACCAGTGCTACTAGTATCGAAAGACAGGCTGGCTTACTTATGAATCAATCTGCGTTGTCCAGCGTTGTCCAGAATGCTTCAGCCATTCGACTCTTTGAATCCGTCGCTAGCTCACTCAATCAGACCATGACCATCTTGGTCATCGTATCGGTTCTATTGGCTATTGTTATCCTCTACAATTTGACCAATATCAACGTGGCTGAGAGAATCCGTGAACTCTCCACTATCAAGGTTCTCGGTTTTCATAATAATGAAGTCACTCTCTACATTTATCGTGAGACGATTGTGCTGTCCCTTGTGGGAATCGTACTTGGTTTGGTATCTGGTTTCTATTTACACCAATTTTTGATTCAAATGATTTCGCCTGCGACTATTCTCTTTTATCCACAGGTAGGCTGGGAAGTCTATGTAATTCCAGTGGCAGCAGTAAGCACCATTTTGACCTTGCTTGGTTTCTTTGTCAATCGTCATCTGAGAAAGGTTGATATGCTTGAAGCCTTGAAATCTGTAGAGTAATACTCAATGAAAATCAAAGAGCAAACTAGGAAGCTAGCCGCAGGTTGCTCAAAGCACCGCTTTGAGGTTGCAGATAAAGCTGACGTAGTTTGAAGAGATTTTCGAAGAGTATTAGCTGATTGAACTTATATTTACTCGTAAACAAAAATCCTCCGTTTCAAAGAGTGGGGAACTCTTTGTGACAGAGGATTTTTTCTATAGGGCTTTAGCAGCTGCAATTGCGGCTTCGAAGTTTGGTTCAGAGTTGATATTGTCCACGTATTCAACGTAGCGAATCGTATTGTCAGTATCGAGGACAAAGACTGCGCGTGCCAATAGGTGCCACTCATTGATTAAGAGGGCGTAATCACGTCCAAAGGAATGGTCGAAATAGTCTGAGAGCATGATGGCATTTTCAATACCTTCAGCACCGCACCAACGTTTCTGGGCAAAAGGCAGGTCCATGGAAACAGTCAAGACGACCGTGTTGTCCAGTCCAGCCAATTCTTCATTAAAACGACGTGTTTGAGTTGAGCAGATGCCTGTATCAATAGAAGGCACGACACTCAAGACTTTTTTCTTCCCATCAAAATCAGCCAGAGATTTTTTAGAAAGGTCTGTTGTAGTGAGTGAAAAATCAAGTGCCTTGTCGCCGACTTGTAGTTGTTTACCTGTAAAGCTCACAGGATTTCCGAGAAAAGTTACCATAGGATACTCCAATCTTTTTTCTTCCATTTTAGCTGAAACAGCCGGAATTTTCCAATGATTTGACCGGAAATGTGGGCATAGAAAAAACGCCAGCTCATGTGAGAATGACGTTTTCATAGGATTATTTTGCCAATCCTTCAGCAATCTTATCAAGGTTGTATTTCATCATGCTGTAGTAGCTGTCGCCTTCTTTACCTTGTTCTGCGATAGAGTCAGTAAAGATTTGTGCGTAGATTGGGATGTTTGTGTCTTGAGAAACAGTTTTCATTGGACGGTCATCCACACTTGATTCTACAAAGAGTGATGGAACTTTTGTTTGGCGAAGTTTTTCAACCAAGGTCTTGATTTGTTCAGGTGTTCCTTCTTCTTCAGTATTGATTTCCCAGATGTAAGCACTTGGGACACCATAGGCTTTAGAGAAGTATTTGAATGCTCCTTCGCTGGTTACAATGAGTTTCTTTTCAGCAGGGATGTTATTAAATTTATCCTTACTTTCTTTATCAAGTTTGTCTAACTTATCAGTATATTCTTTGAGATTTTTTTCATAGAATTCCTTGTTGTTAGGGTCTTTGGCGCTCAATTGTTTAGCGATATTTTTAGCAAAGATAATCCCATTTTCAAGGTTGAGCCAAGCGTGTGGGTCTTCTTTACCTTTTTCATTTTTTCCTTCAAGGTAGATAACTTCAACCCCTTCGCTGACTGCAAAGTAGTCTTTGTTTTCAGTTTTCTTGGCATTTTCTACCAATTTTGTAAACCAAGCATTGCCACCTGTTTCAAGGTTGATACCGTTATAGAAAATGAGGTCTGCCTCAGAAGTTTTCTTAACATCTTCAGGAAGTGGTTCGTATTCGTGTGGGTCTTGTCCAATCGGAACGATACTGTGAAGATCAATCTTGTCACCAGCAATATTTTTAGTAATATCAGCGATGATTGAGTTTGTAGCAACAACTTTTAGTTTTTGACCAGAAGCTGCCTCTTTTTTTCCACTAGCACATGCTACAAGAGCAATAACGGAAAGAAAGAGAACGAGTAATGTACCTAATTTTTTCATTAGATCCTCCAATTTATTGGGGCTTTACCCCTTATTTTAACAAATGTTTATTTTTCAGTTTCAAATATCGTTGTTTGGGAGCGATAAAGAAGCTAATGAGAAAGAAACTAGCAGCTGTAAGCACGATACTAGAACCTGCCGCAACGTTAAAGCTATAACCGATAAAGAGTCCCAAAACTGAAGCTGTAGCTCCAAAGGTTGAGGAAAGGAAAATCATGCTTTTCAGGCTATTAGCATACAGATAAGCAGTTGCAGCTGGGGTAATCAGCATGGCTACAATCAGGATAGTTCCGACACTTTGCATGGCTGTCACAGACACGAGAGTCAAGAGTACCATGAGAAGGTAGTGATAGAAATTGACAGGCATTCCCATGGCTTTAGCCAAGAGTTCATCAAAGGAAGTGATCAAGAGTTGCTTGAAGAAAATCCAGATTAACAAGAGAATGACTGCCCCAACACCCATAGTAATAAACATATCCGTATCTTGGACGGCCAAGATATTACCAAAAAGGATATGGAAAAGGTCAGTTGAACTTTTAGCGACACTAATCAAGATGATACCGAGGGCTAAGAAAGAAGAAAAGGTAATGCCGATGGCGGTATCGCTTTTGATAATCGAGTTTCCCTTGATGTAGGTAATGATGATGGCAGCTAGCAGTCCAAAGACAATGGCTCCGATAAAGAAGTCAAGGCCCAAGATGAAGGAGAGGGCTACACCTGGTAAGACAGCATGTGAAATGGCATCTCCCATGAGTGACATCCCGCGTAGAATGATGAAACATCCCACAGCTCCAGCTACGACCCCGACGACAATGGCTGTTATCAAGGCATTTTGTAAGAAATGGAATTTTTGCAATCCATCGATAAATTCTGCAATCATAGGTCACCTCCATTGAAAAAGAGTCGATTACCGTAAGCTTCTTTGAGATTGGTTTCGGTAAAGGTTTCTTTGGTTGGACCAAAGGCAATCACTTCTCGATTGACAAGCAAGACTTGATCGAAGTAGTGGGGAACCTTGCTGAGGTCGTGGTGGACGATGAGAACCGTCTTCCCAGCTTTTTTCAAATCTCTCAGCGTATTCATGATGATTTCCTCACTGACAGAGTCAATCCCAACAAAGGGTTCATCCAAGAGGATATAGTCGGCTTCCTGTACCAAACATCTGGCAATCAAAACCCGCTGGAATTGACCTCCAGATAGTTGACTGATTTGACGCTCAGCGTAGTCAGCTAGACCGACGATTTCAAGGGCTTCTTTCACTTTCTTCCAATGTTTAGCCTTTAAACTTCGAAAGAGAGGGATAGAGGGAAAGAGTCCTAACGAGACACATTCCTTGACCTTGATGGGAAAGTTGTAGTCGATATTGATTTTTTGTTCGACATAGGCAATTCGGTGTAAGGATTTTTTAACTTCCTTGTCATCGAGAAATGCCTGACCTTGATGTGGGATAATTCCCAGCATACCTTTTAATAGTGTTGATTTCCCAGCGCCGTTTGGGCCAATGATACCGGTAATTGTTGGTCCATGGAGCACTAGTGAAATATCCTTAAGTGCCAACGTTTCTTTGTAGGAGACACTGAGGTTTTCGATACGTATCATAAACTTATATTCCTCCTGTCTCTTAATATACCTTAAAAAAAAAATTAAGTCAAGTTAATTTTTAAAAAAATTAAAATAATAACTGAAAAATGATGGTAAGAGAAAGTTCATTTTTAATTGCATTCCTAGGTAATTTTTGTTAAGCTAAAAACAAGTACAAATGAAAGCGAGAACAAGATGACACGTTATCAAGATGATTTTTATGATGCAATCAATGGGGAATGGCAGAAAACAGCTGAAATTCCAGCAGATAAGTCTCAAACAGGAGGTTTTGTTGATTTAGACCAGGAAATTGAAGATCTGATGCTGGCGACAACAGACAAGTGGTTGGCAGGAGAAGAAGTGCCTGAGGATGCTATCTTGGCAAACTTTGTCAAATACCACCGCCTAGTTCGTGATTTCGACAAGAGAGAAGCTGACGGTATCAAACCTGTCTTACCACTTCTTAAAGAATTCCAAGAATTGGAGACTTTTGCGGATTTTACAGCTAAACTAGCAGAGTTTGAGCTTGCAGGAAAACCTAATTTCCTTCCTTTTGGTGTATCGCCAGACTTTATGGATGCCAGAATCAATGTTCTATGGGCTAGTGCTCCAAGCACGATCCTTCCAGATACGACCTACTATGCTGAAGACCATCCTCAGCGTGAAGAGCTTTTGACTCTTTGGAAAGAAACCAGTACAAATCTTCTCAAGGCTTATGATTTCTCTGATGAAGAAATTGAAGACTTGCTAGAGAAAAGACTAGAATTGGACCGCCGAGTTGCAGCGGTGGTGCTTTCTAATGAAGAAAGTTCAGAATATGCTAAACTCTATCATCCATATTCTTATGAAGATTTCAAAAAATTCGCACCTGCCCTACCTTTGGATGACTTTTTCCAAGCCGTTCTTGGACAAGTGCCAGACAAGGTTATCGTAGACGAAGAACGTTTCTGGCAAGCAGCAGATCAATTCTATAGTGAAGAGGCTTGGCCTCTCCTCAAGGCAACCTTAATTTTAAGTGTTGTGAATCTCTCAACCAGCTATTTAACAGAAGAAATCCGTGTCTTGTCAGGTGCTTACAGTCGTGCGCTTTCTGGAGTTCCAGAAGCCAAAGACAAGGTCAAGGCAGCCTACCAGCTAGCACAAGGTCCTTTCAAACAAGCCTTAGGTCTTTGGTATGCCCATGAAAAATTCTCTCCAGAGGCTAAGGCGGACGTGGAGAAAAAAGTGGCAACTATGATTGATGTCTATAAGGAACGCTTGGCTAAGAATGACTGGCTGACTCCTGAAACTCGTGACAAGGCCATCGTCAAACTCAATGTTATCAAGCCTTACATCGGTTATCCAGAAGAATTGCCAGCACGCTACAAAGACAAGGTAGTGGATGAGACTGCTAGTCTTTTTGACAATGCTCTAGCCTTTGCGCGTGTGGAAATCAAACACAGTTGGAGCAAGTGGAACCAACCTGTAGACTACAAGGAATGGGGCATGCCTGCTCACATGGTCAATGCCTACTACAATCCACAGAAGAACCTGATTGTCTTCCCGGCGGCTATTTTACAGGCTCCTTTCTATGACTTGCATCAGTCATCTTCTGCTAATTATGGTGGGATTGGGGCAGTTATTGCCCATGAAATTTCCCACGCCTTTGATACCAACGGAGCTTCCTTTGATGAAAATGGTAGCCTCAAAGATTGGTGGACAGAGAGTGACTATGCTGCCTTCAAGGAGAAAACACAAAAAGTTATTGACCAGTTTGATGGACAGGATTCTTATGGAGCAACCATCAACGGTAAATTGACTGTATCAGAAAACGTGGCTGACTTGGGAGGAATCGCTGCAGCGCTTGAAGCAGCTAAGCGAGAACCAGACTTCTCAGCAGAAGAATTCTTCTACAACTTCGGTCGTATCTGGCGCATGAAAGGTCGCCCAGAATTTATGAAACTTTTGGCTAGCGTCGATGTGCACGCGCCAGCCAAACTCCGTGTCAATGTGCAAGTGCCAAACTTCGATGATTTCTTTACAACCTATGATGTCAAAGAAGGAGACGGTATGTGGCGTTCACCAGAAGAGCGCGTGATTATTTGGTAATGCAAAGAAGCAAGTGATCAGAAAAAGGCATCCAATCAGGTCTGAAAACTTGATTGGATGCCTTTTATAATGGAAAGACTTGCTGGATAGTTTACTTATACTCTTCGAAAATCTCTTCAACCACGTCAACTTTATCTGTAACCTCAAAGCGGTGCTTTGAGTAACCCTGTGGCTAGTTTCCTAGTTTGTTCTTTGATTTTTATTGAGTATTAAATTACGATATTGATTGTCATCAACTTGCTAGAAAAAAGGATTAAAGGTCTTTTCGTGAGCAATAGTAGTAGCTGGACCATGCCCTGGATAGACATCATAGTTTGGTAAGGTGAAGAGTTGGGTCTGGATACTATGGAGGAGTTGCTCCGTACTACCAGTCGGAAGGTCGGTTCGTCCGATTGTTTCACGGAAAAGGGCATCACCCGTTAATACCAAATGAGCTTGAGGAAAGACTAGGGAAACACCGCCGATGGAATGTCCTGGTGTTGGTAAGACAGTGAAACGAAATTCCTCCAGTTGATATTCCTCATGAAAGACATAGGTGTGCTCTGCCGGTTTTGCGACCACATCTGCCATATCATCGTGGCGAGGTAGCCCTGAGAGATTATCGACGGGAGTATAGAGCCAGCTGGATTCGCTCTCTGCGATATAGACAGGAGGATTGCCAAAAGTCTCGCGCACCAAGTCCAAACTCATGATATGGTCATAATGGGCGTGGGTCAAGAGAATAGCACAAATCGGTTTGTTGATGTTATCTATTGTCTGACGAATGGCTTCCCAATGGCTACCGGGATCTACCACGATAAGGTGCTTTTCACCTTCTAGGTAATAGGTGTTTTCATAGGCAACAGGATTCACGGTTTTATGGATTTTCATACTAGCTCCAATCTCAAAGAATGTACTAAATTAAGTATAGCACAGTTAGGGAGAATAAGCATAAAAAGGAAATAGTTCTAGAAAGAAGGATATGGTTTGGATAAGAAAAATAAGCCCCGAATGAGATCGAGGCTTAGACTGTTTTAATTTCCTGAGTAATATTTTTGGATTCCCTTGACAATCCCTTCAACCAGTTTATCTTGGTAGTCACTACTGCGGATTTTTTTGTTTTCTTCTGGATTATCCATATATCCCATCTCTAGCAAAACAGCTGGTTTAGCTGTTTCACGTAGAACAGCAAAGGTTGCTTGCAAAAGTCCGGCATCCCTAGCTCCAGTTTCAGCTAGCAGTGAAGAATGGATATCGGCAGCAAGACGGTTACTTTCACTTATCCGTTCAGGATTATTATGCCAATCCTTGTTAATCTTGCTAGGGAAGCCAGGTTCTTCCTTGTAAGAATAGGTTTGTATACCTAGATTAACAGTAGTATCATTTCCGGTAGCGTTGAAATGAAGGCTAATGAAAAAGTCTGCATTGGTCTTGTTGACCATACGAGAACGCTCGGTAATAAAATCAACGTCTATATCACTATCTCGAGAGGTGAGAACGGTATAGCCGAGTCCTTCTAGTCGTTTACGTAGCTTACGATAAACTTGTAGGTTCAATTCTTTTTCAGCTATGCCATAGTAATAAGCCCCGCGATCCTTACCACCGTGACCTGGATCGAGAAAGATAGTTTTAGAGTAATGTCCTTTTTGAAAACTTTGTGCTAATTCACGAACCCATTTTCCATTCCCTTGGAAGAGCTGGTTTTTACCATCCACAGCATAGGTTCCTGTAACATACACACCATCGTCCTTAAGATAGTACCAAGATTGATAGTCTGGGTCATAAATCCATTCCTTATGAGCCATGTAGCCACCAGATTTGAGATAGTAGGAACCAATCCATTGTTTTTGGGCGTAGCGTCCGCCAGATTTGAGGTAAAACCAACTAGAGTAGTTTTGGTCGTAGACCCATTCCTTATCTGCCATAGCTCCGCTGGCTTTGAGGTAGTAATCGCCTTTCCAGACATTGGCCAACATTCTACCGTAGCCATCAAAAGCATACCACTTGCCATTAATTTGACTCCATTGGTTGGATAAATATTTACCTGAACCATTGATATAGTACCAATTATTTCCCATTTGGTACCAAGTGTTTTCAAGCAAGTAGCCATGACTATCAAAGAAATAACCATCATAGAGAGTATCTGTAAATTTGACCCCAGTTTGACTATAAAAAGTCCACTTGTTCCCCTCTTTTACCCAGCCAGTTTGTATAGATTGGCTTTGTTTGGCTTCTGTGGAGAGAGAAGGTTTGGTTTCTTGCTCACTTGAACTAGCTGTAGTTGACGAAGTTTCTCTACTAGCTTGAGAACTACTAGCAGAAGTATTTGTAGAACTGTTAGTAGAATGACTAGTGGAAGTATTTATTGAGCTACTGGTTGAACTAGTCATAGGGGCAGTAGTGGAATGACTCGTATCGTCAGCTAAAACGACTTGGCTCGATAAGCCAAGAACAGCCAAAGCTAAAAGTGTCAGTCTTTTGTGTGATTTCATGTTGTTTGCCTTTCTAGAAAGATGAAAACTCAGTAATTATCGTAAAAAAACTGTTTATATTACCATTATACACTAAAAAGGTTAGAAAATTACCAAAATATCAAACCTTTTCTAATTTAAGAAGAAAAGATTTTCATTTCACTAACTTTTAGCGTAGCCTATATTTCAAAAAAGTTAGATGAAAATCAGATAATTTTATTTTTTTAAGTGTAAATCTTATGTTATCCTCCTTCCTAACAAACTGAATAAGCTTTAGAATCCTCTTTTTCTAGTTTTCATATTCTTAAAAAAGTGATAAAATGGTAGGAAGAATTGGAGAGTATAGATGCCAAAAGAAGTGAATTTAACAGGCGAAGAAGTTGTCGCTTTAACCAAAGAATATTTGACGGAAGAGGATGTCCATTTTGTCTATAAGGCCTTGGTCTATGCGGTGGAATGCCATAGTGGCCAGTATCGCAAATCAGGCGAGCCTTATATCATTCACCCCATCCAAGTGGCAGGTATTTTAGCTAAGCTCAAGCTGGATGCTGTAACAGTAGCTTGTGGTTTCTTGCATGATGTGGTGGAGGATACAGATGCGACCTTGGACGATTTGGAAAGAGAGTTTGGTCCAGATGTGCGCGTGATTGTCGATGGAGTTACCAAGCTTGGTAAGGTCGAGTACAAATCAATCGAGGAGCAATTAGCGGAAAATCATCGCAAGATGCTCATGGCCATGTCTGAGGACATCCGCGTTATCTTGGTCAAACTGTCTGACCGCTTGCACAATATGCGGACTCTGAAACATCTTCGAAAAGACAAGCAGGAGCGTATTTCCAAAGAAACTATGGAAATCTATGCACCTCTTGCTCACCGTCTGGGGATTTCTAGCGTCAAATGGGAATTGGAAGACCTGTCTTTCCGTTATCTCAATCCAACGGAGTTTTATAAGATTACCCATATGATGAAGGAAAAGCGCAGAGAGCGTGAAGCCTTGGTGGATGAGGTAGTCACAAAATTAGAGGAATATACGACGGATCATCACTTGAGAGGGAAGATTTATGGTCGTCCCAAGCATATTTACTCTATTTTCCGCAAAATGCAGGATAAGAGAAAACGGTTTGAGGAAATCTATGACCTGATTGCTATTCGCTGTATTTTAGATACCCAAAGTGATGTTTATGCCATGTTGGGTTATGTGCATGAACTTTGGAAACCGATGCCCGGTCGTTTCAAAGATTATATCGCCAACCGCAAGGCCAATGGTTACCAGTCTATCCATACGACTGTTTATGGGCCAAAAGGGCCGATTGAATTCCAGATTCGAACCAAGGCCATGCACGAGGTGGCTGAGTACGGGGTTGCGGCTCACTGGGCTTATAAGAAAGGCGTTAAGGGGCAGGTTAACAGCAAGGAATCAGCTATTGGGATGAACTGGATCAAGGAGATGATGGAACTCCAAGACCAGGCTGATGATGCCAAGGAATTTGTCGATTCAGTTAAGGAAAACTATCTGGCTGAGGAGATTTACGTCTTTACTCCAGATGGTGCTGTCCGTTCTCTTCCCAAAGATTCAGGACCGATTGACTTTGCATACGAAATCCATACAAAAGTCGGAGAAAAAGCGACTGGTGCCAAGGTCAATGGCCGTATGGTTCCACTGACAACCAAGCTAAAGACAGGGGATCAGGTTGAAATTGTCACCAACCCTAACTCCTTTGGGCCGAGCCGTGACTGGCTCAATATGGTCAAGACCAGCAAGGCGCGCAACAAGATTCGCCAGTTCTTTAAAAACCAAGACAAGGAATTATCCGTTAACAAGGGTCGTGAAATGCTGATGGCCCAGTTTCAAGAAAATGGCTATGTGGCCAATAAATTCATGGACAAGCGTCACATGGACCAAGTTTTGCAAAAGACTAGCTATAAGACAGAAGAATCCCTCTTTGCGGCTATTGGTTTTGGAGAAATCGGTGCGATTACCGTCTTTAACCGTCTGACTGAAAAGGAACGCCGTGAAGAAGAACGTGCCAAGGCCAAGGCGGAGGCAGAAGAACTTGTCAAAGGTGGCGAGGTCAAGGTTGAGAACAAAGAAACCCTCAAGGTTAAGCATGAGGGTGGAGTGGTCATTGAAGGTGCCTCAGGTCTCCTGGTGCGGATTGCCAAGTGTTGTAATCCAGTGCCTGGTGACGATATTGTCGGCTATATCACCAAGGGGCGTGGTGTAGCTATTCACCGTGTGGACTGTATGAACCTGCGTGCACAAGAAAACTACGAGCAACGCCTCCTTGATGTGGAGTGGGAAGACCAGTACTCTAGCTCAAATAAGGAGTATATGGCCCATATCGATATTTATGGCCTCAACCGTACAGGACTGTTGAACGATGTACTGCAAGTTCTTTCAAATACAACCAAGAATATCTCAACGGTCAACGCTCAACCAACCAAGGATATGAAGTTTGCTAATATCCATGTGTCCTTCGGTATTGCCAACCTCTCTACATTGACCACGGTCGTGGACAAGATTAAGAGTGTGCCAGAAGTTTACTCTGTTAAACGGACCAACGGCTAATTGTCCTAGCTCTTACTAGAAAGGCTATTATGAAAATCATTATCCAACGGGTTACAAAAGCCCAAGTGAGTATCGAAGGTCAGGTTCAGGGAAACATCAATCAGGGGCTCCTATTGCTGGTTGGTGTTGGACCAGAGGACCAAGAGGAAGATTTGGACTATGCTGTGAGAAAGCTTGTCAACATGCGGATTTTTTCAGACGCAGAAGGCAAGATGAACCTGTCTGTCAAAGATATTGAAGGAGAAATCCTCTCTATTTCTCAGTTTACCCTCTTTGCGGATACTAAGAAAGGCAATCGTCCAGCCTTTACAGGTGCAGCCAAGCCTGATATGGCATCAGACTTCTATGATGCCTTCAATCAAAAATTAGCGCAAGAAGTGCCCGTTCAGACAGGTATCTTTGGAGCGGATATGCAGGTTGAGCTGGTCAATGACGGACCAGTCACCATTATCCTTGATACGAAAAATAGATAAGAAAGACCAAGCCCAGCCGGCTTGGTTTTTCTCATATATCATAAAATACTCCAAAATGAAATCTGTTCTTGATAGGCCTTGGGGAAATCTTGTTTCAGGCTTTGGCAAGTGCGATAGGAAGGGATGAGGTGTCCTAGGATGAGGAGAGTTCCCTGAAGGAAAAGTGGCACACCACTCAAACATATCAAGGAGAGAATGATCAGGCTATCCCATAGGAGGATTTGTAAGGCAAAACGCCAGAATCGCGGTCTAATCTGGGAATAGAGTTGACTAAAGTGGTCACAAAGCTGATTAGACAGATAGGTCAATAGCACAGGATGAAAGAAAATGAGCCAACCGCTATAAATTAAAATCCAATCCCAAGTAAGCCCCTCTTTAAATGTCAAAAATGCCAGCATGATTTCATCAATGACAAGGAGCTCAATGGTTTTGATGAAGATGATGTTTTTCATGATAAAACCTCCTTTTTTCATCTGTTAGTGACGGAATAGTTTATATATTTATTATACAATATTTAGTTAAAGAGCGAAAGCGTTTACTATTGTTTTTGATGCAAAAAATAGATGAGAAAACCCTGAAAATAAAACTTTCAGGGTTGGTATGGTACTTGAGAAATTAGTCGATTTTTTCGACATAGAGTTGTTTGGCAATGTCTATATTCACTTGTAATTCCTCGTCTTTACTAAGGATAGTGAAGGTGTTGCTGAAGCCATCAAACTGCTGGACTTGGAGCGGATCACCGATGTGAAGTGAGTGCTTGTCCAGATAACTGAGAATGTCAAAACTATCGTGCACCCGAGTCAGGCGGTAGGCGCCAGCCTCCTTGATGTCAGCTAGTGGGAGGTTATTGATTTCAACCAAGAGTTCTCCCTTAGCAGGAATAGTTCCTCCGTGAGGGCAGGTCTTGGGGAATCCAAGCAATTTATCCAGTCTTTCCACGAACAGGTCAGAGACAGTATGTTCCAAGACCTCAGCTTCCTCGTGAATCTGGTCACTAGTATAGTCTAAATGATGAACTAGAAAAACTTCAATCAAGCGGTGTTTACGGTAGAGCTCAGAGACCAGTTTGAGTCCGATGTCAGTAAGTAGATAACCGCATTCCTTGTCCTTGAGGATGAGATTTTCACTCTTCATCCGTTTAATCATTTCAGTTACGGCAGGGGGAGAGACTTGCATGCGGGCCGCAATTTCCTTGTTGGTGATTTTA
The DNA here is from genome assembly GCF_013277145.1 of Streptococcus sp. 3705. GTDB lineage: Bacteria > Bacillota > Bacilli > Lactobacillales > Streptococcaceae > Streptococcus. The sequence goes on from NZ_VMMJ01000013.1 coordinate 152,201, forward strand.
TGCAGGTCTATGCCGATTTCATAAATACATTTTAGATAATCTTCTTTATTCGGGGTCATTCGTTTCCTCTTGTCTAATATCTTTATCTAGTATATCAAAAAAAGCTAGATTTCTCTAGCTGTGACTTTTTATGTTATACTTATTGCAAGAGAAAAAACGAGGAGATGGATATGACGAAAATAGCTCTTCTTTCAGATATTCATGGAAATACCACCGCCTTGGAGGCTGTTTTGGCAGATGCTCGGCAGTTAGGAGTGGATGAATACTGGCTTTTGGGAGATATTCTCATGCCAGGGACAGGGCGTAGAAGGATTTTGGACTTGTTGGATCAACTACCGATTACGGCTAGAGTTCTGGGGAACTGGGAAGACAGTCTGTGGCATGGTGTCCGTAAGGAATTGGATAGTACTCGCCCCAGTCAACGCTATCTTTTGCGCCAGTGCCAGTATGTTTTAGAGGAAATTTCCCTAGAAGAAATTGAACTGCTCCACAATAAACCTCTTCAAATTCATCGTCAGTTTGGGGATTTGACGGTGGGAATTAGTCACCATTTGCCTGATAAGAACTGGGGGCGAGAGTTGATTCATACTGGGGCGCAAGAGAATTTTGACCGCTTGGTGACCAATCCGCCTTGCGATATTGCTGTTTATGGTCATATTCACCAGCAGTTGCTTCGTTACGGGACTGGTGGGCAATTGATTGTCAATCCGGGTTCGATTGGGCAACCTTTCTTTTTGGACGCTCAGCTACGGAAGGACTTGCGAGCCCAGTACATGATTTTGGAGTTTGATGACAAGGGCTTGGTAGATATGAACTTCCGACGGGTAGACTACGATGTGGCAGCTGAATTGCAGCTAGCTAAAGACCTGAAACTCCCTTATTTTGATGTTTACTATGAAAGTCTGGTCAATGGTATCCACCATACCCACAATCAGGAATTTCTGAGAGAATTAGCCCAGAAAGAAGGTTATGATAGGGAATTAGATGCCTGGTTAAAAGGTGGTAACGATTGACATTACAACTAAAAAGGGTATAATAATAGAAAAAGAAGAGTAGAGGCAGGGTAGCCTCGTAAAAAGGAGAAGAGGATGCAAATTCCAAGTAGATTTACCATTGCGACTCATATGCTGATAATTATTGCCCTCGAGGGGAAGGAAAACAAGGTGACCAGTGATTTTCTGGCTGCTAGTGTCGGGGTCAATCCTGTCATTATCAGAAAGACCTTGTCCCAGTTGAAGAAGGCAGAGCTGATTTCAGTAGCGCGTGGAACAGGGGGAACAGAGATTGTTAAGGATCTCAAGGATATTAGTCTATTAGATGTTTATCAAGCGGTCGAATGTCTTGGTAAGACTGGTCAACTCTTCAGTTTCCATGACAATCCGAATCCAAATTGTCCAGTTGGAGCTCATATTCATGATGTTTTGGATCAAAAATTGGAGAGAATCCAGCTGGCTATGGAGGCAGAGCTTGGTCAGACCAGTTTAGAACAGGTCGTGGCTGATGCAGAGAGTCAGATGAAGGATTGAATTTTTCTTTAAAACAAGAAAGCTTATGAGAAGGTTTTTATACTCAATGAAAATCAAAAAGCAAACTAGGAAGCTAGCCGCAGGTTGCTCAAAGCACTGCTTTGAGGTTGTAGATAGAACTGACGCAGTCAGTAACCATAGCTACGGTAAGGCGACGCTGACGTGGTTTGAAGAGATTTTAGAAGAGTATTACCTTTTCATAAGCTTTTTATCTATTTTTCCATGCTTGGTAACGGGTATCAATCAATAATTGAGTGAGGCGTCCCATGGTTTTCCTTTCTTCTGGAGTGAGGGATTGCGCTTGGACGAAGAGATGATGAATGTGTTCGATAGCTTTTAAGGAAGACAGGTCATTGATGGAGCTAATACCAGCATCAAGAATAGTGCCAAAGAAGAGGTCAAAGTAGAGCTGGAGTTCCTCATCAGGGACTGTGGCCACCCACTCCTTGAAGGTTGTGTCGACTTGTTGGCTATCGCTGTTGGTCTTTTCCAGTTGGACAAAGTGTTTGTCCTCAATCTGCCAACTAAAGGTATCATGCTGGGCGATACCACCCAAGGCAGTACTTTGAACAATGATTTGGTGGGCAGGGATTTCCAACATCATACCGATAATGGAACCTTGTGGAATAAAGACCTTGGTTCTATCCATTATCCTTTGATAGCCCTCGGTTTGTGTCAATTCTTTGTGGAGACCAGGCGCATCAAAGGTATAAACTGCTGTGATTTGATTTTGCAAGCTTTTCTCAATTTGGCTAGCAGCATAGATGGCTAGATTTCCTCCCTTGGAATGCCCGGCCAGAATGACCTTTTGCTTAGGATGTTGGGCAAAAAAGTTCTTTAAATAGCGGAGGGCATGCTTTTGAGCAGGAATTTCCTTCATATAGGTTAGGTGGAAATCTTCCTTCCAGCCAATGATACTGTCATCTGTTCCACGAAAGACAATCAGATAGGTGTCGAGAGTGAGGCGGTAGGTCATAGCCGCAAATTGTTTTTGCAGTTCAGGGTCGATGTCGTTGATGAAATGGGAGAGTTTGCAATTTTTGAAGCGCTTGTGTTGAGCTAGTTCATCTAATAGCTGGAGGCGATTTTTACTGGTCAACATGTTAGGTTCTCTTGGAACCTGAGGTGCTAGGTCTAAAAGACGCTGAGGAGTTGTGGAGACCAGATTATCAAAGGAGAGGTAGGTGATTTCTGTTAAGGCTAGAATATCTAATTCATTTAAAGGAAGGTCGTAAAAGGAATCGTGTGCGACATCTTTCAGATAATCAAAAATATTGACCATAAGAGCTCCTTTCTTTTTATTTATCTTATCAAATTTCCCTCAAATTATCTAGTAGGATTGCCTCACTATGTTGGATAAAAACAAGCTATGTCAAATTCAGTTTCAGACCTTCTAGCATGGAAAAATCTGTTATAATAATAGAAAAGGAGGAGCGCATGCACAAGATTTTATTAGTAGAAGATGATCAGGTTATTCGTCAACAAGTCGGGAAAATGCTCTCTGAATGGGGATTTGAAGTGGTTCTGGTAGAAGACTTTATGGAAGTTTTGAGCCTTTTTGTTCAGTCGGAGCCTCATCTGGTCCTCATGGATATTGGTTTGCCCTTGTTTAATGGATATCACTGGTGTCAGGAAATTCGCAAGATTTCCAAGGTCCCCATCATGTTTCTGTCTTCGAGAGACCAGGCTATGGATATTGTCATGGCAATCAATATGGGGGCGGATGACTTTGTGACCAAGCCTTTTGACCAGCAGGTTCTTTTAGCCAAGGTTCAGGGCTTGTTGCGTCGTTCCTATGAGTTTGGGCGTGACGAGAGTTTACTGGAATATGCTGGTGTTATCCTCAATACCAAATCAATGGATTTACATTATCAAGGGCAAGTCTTGAATTTGACCAAGAACGAATTCCAGATTTTACGCGTTTTATTTGAGCATGCAGGCAACATCGTAGCACGTGATGACCTTATGCGGGAACTTTGGAACAGTGACTTTTTCATTGATGATAATACCCTCTCTGTCAATGTGGCTCGATTGCGTAAAAAGTTGGAAGAGCAGGGCTTGGTAGGATTTATCGAGACCAAGAAAGGGATAGGGTACGGATTAAAGCATGCTTGATTGGAAACAATTTTTTCTAGCCTATCTGCGTTCCCGTAGTCGTCTGTTTGTCTATCTGATTTCTTTGACGTTTCTGCTCTTACTCTTTCAGTTTTTATTTGCCAGTTTGGGAATTTACTTTCTCTACTTTTTCCTGCTGTGTTGCTTTGTAACCATCTTATTTTTCACTTGGGATATATTGGCGGAGATGCAGGTCTATCGTCAGGAAATTCTCTATGGGGAGAGGGAAGCCAAATCTCCATTGGAAATAGCCTTGGCTGAAAAATTAGAGGCGCGTGAGATGGAACTCTATCAGCAGAGGTCAGATGCAGAAAGAAAACTGACGGATTTGCTGGATTACTATACCTTGTGGGTCCATCAGATTAAGACCCCCATTGCAGCCAGTCAACTCTTAGTTGCAGAAGTGGTCGACCGCCAACTGAAGCAGCAATTAGAACAGGAAATTTTCAAGATTGATTCCTATACCAATCTAGTTTTACAGTATCTGCGTTTAGAAAGTTTCCATGATGATTTGGTCTTAAAGCAAGTTCAAATTGAGGACTTGGTCAAGGAAATAATTCGTAAATATGCTCTTTTCTTTATTCAAAAAGGCTTAAATGTCAATCTACATGATCTTGATAAAGAAATCGTGACGGATAAAAAGTGGCTACTAGTGGTTATTGAGCAAATCATCTCAAACAGTCTCAAGTACACCAAGGAAGGTGGTCTGGAGATTTATATGGAAGGCCAGGAACTCTGTATCAAGGATACAGGAATCGGGATAAAAAACAGTGATGTCCTCCGAGTCTTTGAACGTGGCTTTTCAGGATATAATGGACGCCTAACCCAGCAGTCATCTGGACTTGGACTTTACCTATCTAAGAAAATTTCTGAAGAACTAGGCCACCAGATTCGCATCGAGTCTGAGGTTGGAAAAGGAACGATAGTGCGGATTCAGTTTGCTCAAGTGAACTTAGTCCTTGAGTGAGAAGAGACAATGAGTTTTTACCCAATCTCTTTTTGCTATATTTCAGGATATTTGAAGACTGTTTTTTACAAAACAAATAATAGAATTTTTAATACGGAATATAGTATAAATACTGGTTCAAAGTGAAGTTTTGTATGCTTTATACTTTTGTTGAGTATAAAATCTATAAACTAAGGGTGAATTACAAAAATTAATTTGAGATGAAGTGAATTGTAGACTTGGGAAATGTCTCCTATTCGATTTCAGAATGAATCGTTGATACAGGATTAAAAGAACTGCAGCTTTCTTTTTATTTTGAATGAGATAGGTGTATATAGATTTGTGTAACTGGTGTAGAACTGTTTCCAAGAATTTATTGAATGTATCGAATACACACATTCTATTGATTTTGAACCAGTTTTTAATTTCTAAATGTTATAATAGTTTTATCAAGTAAAAGGAGACTGCCATGATTGGAGACAATATAAAATTCTTACGAAAATCATATAATCTGATATAACCAGAATTTTCACGGATTGTGGGTGTGTCACGAAATAGCCTAAATCGTTAGAAAAAGATGAAAAAGCTTACTTTCAATAGAAGTATTGGAAATATTCATTTTACATCTATCAAAGAAACATGGGATAGACCTATATTTTACAAAATAGCAAATTATATTTTGAATGATAGTAAAAACTGCAGTACTTGTGTGATTTACAATTATTGCACTCAATGTCCGAGTATCGCACTATCTGAAATAGGGAATAGTAGAGATTGTTCTGCGATATGTAAAAAAACGCATTAGCAAGGAGTATCGTATATGCTACCATATCTTAAAACTATTAGATGGTATCTCTTCTTTAATTTTCTTTTTGGTGTAGTATCGAATATCTGCACAGCTTTGTTACCGTATTTCACGCAGGCATTAATCAAAGGGGATTATCAAGTAGCTCTATATGGTTACTCTATGTCAGTGGCTGGCTATTTGAGTTGTAACTATATCCAAATGATACTTGATTGGAAGCAGGGGATTATCTTTTCGACTACTTTGAAAAATGAGTGGTTTCGTTCACTTCTGGGACTCAGTCACCACGATTTCAAGCAGAAAACAGTAGCAGAGTATATTTCCTATCAATCTAATGACCTAGATTCGTTGGAAAAGGATTACCTTCCTCCATTGATGAGTTTTATCAAACAAATTTTACGTATTATCATTTATGCTTTCATTATTAGCAGAACAATTAATCCTATTGTATCACTGATTTTAATCTTTTCCACTGGAATTAGTATTCAAATTCCTAAAATCGTTGGGAAGTTGACCGCTAATCGTAGACAGGTTTACTTGAAAAAACAAGGAGATTACTATCGAACTTTGGAGGATTTGCTCATGGGACATCATTTGGTAAATAAACTAACTATGTCGCATTTTTTGAATCAACAAAAGAGTTCTCTAAAGAATTTGCAGGATAAGTATTTTAAGTATGGTTTGACAAAAATTACAGGCATCTTATTGACAGGTGTTTCGTTTGAATTCATTAGTCTTGTTCTGTTTATTTATTTAGCCTACTCTCTATCTCACCAGCAACTCGGTATTCCTGAGGTGGTGGCGAGTTTCGGATATATTAATGCTTTTTCTGAACCAATACAGGAAATCCTTTATGATTTACAAATGTTAGAGTCCGTAAAGCCTGTAATCAAGAGTTTTCAAAACATTGTTGGGAGACCCGTTTCAGTTCAAGCACCTCAACATTCTTTTGATACGATTACTTTGAAAAACATTTCCAAACAACTGGGAGAATCAAAATTGATAATTACTTCCGCTACGATTCAAAAAGGGGATAAAATTGCGCTTATTGGTAAGAATGGGTCTGGAAAAAGTAGTCTTCTCAACATTTTAAATGGAACAGATGAAGATTTTGAAGGACAAATTGTGCTAGATGGGCTTGTTTTGGACCATCTTTGGGGAAGATTCGGTATGATTCTGCAACAAGAACATACATTTATTTCGAGTTATGAAAATAATGTAACGCTATTCAATAGTTTCAATGAAAAATTCAGAGAAGAAGATTTTGAAAAAATTCCACCACAATCCCTGTCAGGTGGTCAGCAACAACGAATGTATTTAAATCGTGAGAAAAATCGTAAAAATCCATTGCTTATCCTAGATGAACCTTTCTCTGCCTTGGATACTAATCAGTTTAAAATGGAATTGGAAAGAGTTCTGGAACTACCAAGTGCCGTCATTGTTACTTTACATCGCCAAAACGAATTATTAAGTAAGTTTGACCAAGTTTGGGAAATTAAGAATGGAGAACTTGTAATTTTGAAATAGCTAAATTATAAAGAATAAAACGCATATTATCAGGAGTTCAGAGGAGATACCGGTTTTTCTTTTTCTAATAAGGAATCTAAAATTTCTTGCTTTATATATCTGTTCAATTGATAGATTTCGTCAGAGAAAGACTGTAAAATTTTTGATATAATGTTAAGGATAGACTGACGGATACTTAGAGGATGATTTTCAAAAAAATTACAGGTGAGAAGAAAATATGTAAGATTGGACAGAAATCTCTCTACCATCATCCATGCAGAAACAAGATTATATGAAATAAAAGGAGTAACCAATGAACGGAAACTATTCAACACGTGAATACCGTGAGAAATTATATGATGATCTTCATGTTCGATTAAGAGATACAGTGATTTTGATGTGTGCGATTTTTATTGCCTCTATCGGTCTAAATATGAATTCAACAGCTGTCATTATTGGAGCCATGCTGATTTCCCCTCTTATGACACCGATTGTTGGACTGGGGTTTGGTTTAGCTATTTTTGATACGCGTTTAATCAAGCAATCTCTAGAGGTTTTATTTACTCAAGTATTGGTCAGTTTGCTTGTCTCGGCTCTGTATTTCTGGATTTCTCCCTTATCTTATGAAAGTAGTGAATTGATTGCACGAACCTCTCCAACCATTTGGGATGTTCTCATTGCTATTGCTGGTGGGATAGCAGGCGTAATTGGGTCAAGGAAAAAAGAAGCAAACAATATCGTGCCAGGAGTAGCCATTGCAACAGCTCTGATGCCACCTATCTGTACTGCAGGATATGGTTTAGCTAATGGAAATGTACGATTTTTATTTGGAGCTCTTTATCTTTTCTTGATCAACTGTGTCTTTATCATGCTAATCAACATTGTTGGAACAAGAATTATGATGAGAAAATCTCCCTTAAGTTCATTTAAAGAGCTAAACATTAAAATGAGAATTGGGTTGATATCTTTGATTGTATTATTGATTCTTCCAGCTAGTTATTCAGCAGTCACTCTGACGATAGATCAAGCGCGAAAAGAAGGAATCAAACAGTTTGTAGGAAAAGAGTTCGCCAATCACACGGTCATTAATCAAGTCTACAAGTCAAGGAACAATGAATTGGTCTTGACGGTTGTTGGAGATCCGATTTCAGAAGAAGAAATAGAAATGCTCCACCAAAAACAAGCCTCTTACGGTATTCAATCTGTTCAATTGAAAGTCAATCAAGTTCATAATTCGACAAAATTAGACAGTGATACGACCAAGGAATTTTATGAAACCATTAACAAGTATATCGATCAAAAACTCTCTGAAAAGGATTCACAAAAAGATCTCGTAAAAGAAAATGAAGCAGACAAGGAATGAGGATATTGACCTTATCTAACTCATGAAAGAAAATCTTGTGTGGTGGTTTGGTCAATCACTACTAGCTCGGATTAAATAAAATATAAAAAAGCAACAGCTGAAATAGTTGTTGCTTTTTAGGTATCTAGGATTTTATCCCAGGTTTTATCTCTTATTTCTCAACGCGTGATTTGTTGGCGATATCAGCTAGGATAGCTTGAACAAAATCATCAACTGAGACAGTTTGTGTTTCTTTTTGTCCGTAGCGACGAACGTTGACTGTTCCGTCTTCCATTTCCTTGTCCCCAACGATCAATTGGTAAGGAATCTTGCTTGTTTGTGAAGCACGGATCTTGAACTGCATTTTTTCATTGCGCTCATCTACATCTGCACGGACACCGCGGTCACGGAGTTTCTTAGCCACTTCCCAAGCGTAGTCCACGTGTTTTTCGTTAGATACTGGGATGAGGGTTACTTGGTGTGGTGCAAGCCATGTTGGGAAGGCACCCTTGTAGTTCTCAATCAAAATAGCTGTGAAGCGTTCCATGGTTGAGATAACTCCACGGTGAATCATAACTGGACGGTGCTCTTCGCCATCAGCTCCGATGTATTTAAGGTCGAAGCGTTCTGGAAGCAAGAAGTCAAGTTGGATAGTAGAAAGGGTTTCTTCTTTTCCAAGGGCTGTCTTAACTTGAATATCCAATTTTGGTCCGTAGAAGGCTGCTTCACCTTCAGCTTCAAAGTAGTTAACACCCATTTCATCAAGTGCTGCACGAAGCATAGTTTGGGCATTTTCCCACATCTCATCGTTATCAAAGTACTTGTGAGTATCTTGAGGGTCACGAAGAGAGAGGCGGAAGCGGTATTCAGTCAAGTTGAAATCTTCATAAACATCGATAATCAACTGAAGGGCACGCTGGAATTCTTCTTGGATTTGTTCTGGAGTCACAAAGAGGTGACCGTCGTTGAGTGACATTTCACGTACACGTTGAAGACCAGTGAGGGCACCAGATTTTTCATAACGGTGCATCATACCGATTTCAGCGATACGGATTGGCAACTCACGGTAAGAGTGAACATGGTGTTTGAAGACTTGGATGTGGTGCGGACAGTTCATTGGACGAAGGACAAATTCTTCCCCGTCACCCATGTCCATAGTTGGGAACATGTCTTCTTGGTAATGATCCCAGTGACCAGAAGTCTTGTAAAGTTCAACAGAAGCAAGTGGTGGAGTGTAAACATGTTGGTAGCCAGAAGCCAACTCTTTGTCTACGATGTAGCGTTCCAATTCACGACGAATAGTCGCACCATTTGGCAACCAGAATGGAAGCCCTTGACCAACCTCTTGAGAAATCATGAAGAGGTCAAGCTCTTTACCAAGTTTACGGTGATCACGTTCCTTAGCTTCTTCACGCATTTGAAGGTAGTTTTTCAAGTCTTTCTTGTCAAACCAAGCTGTACCGTAGATACGTTGCATCATAGCGTTGTCGCTATTTCCACGCCAGTAAGCACCTGCTACATGGAGAAGGTGGAAGATTTGGATACGGCCTGTTGATGGGACGTGAGGGCCACGGCAAAGGTCTACATATTCACCCTGACGATAGATAGTCAAACCACCTTCGTCTTCAGAGTGTTCTTCAATCAATTCCAACTTGTAAGGGTCGTTCTTGAAGATTTCACGTGCCTCGTCTTTAGTAACTTCTTCACGGATTGATGGGAAGTTTTCTTTGACAATTTTTTGCATTTCTTCTTCGATACGAGGAAGGTCTTCGTTAGAGATTTGACCAGTTGAGTTGTCAGTATCGTAGTAGAAACCATCTTCGATGGCTGGACCAACTCCCAAGTGAATGTCTGGGAAAAGACGACGAGCTGCTTGGGCGAACAAGTGAGCTGCTGAGTGACGCAAGATTGGAAGGGCATCTTCGTGATCAGGTGTCACGATTTCGATGCTTCCATCTTCAGTGATAGCACGAGTAGTGTCGATGAGTTTGCCGTTGAATTTACCAGCCAAGGCCTTTTTAGCTAGGGAATTGCTGATAGATTGGGCAATTTCAAAAGTAGTAACGCCAGATTCGAATTCACGAACAGCGCCATCTGGGAAAGTAATGTTAATCATGATGTTCTCCTTACTTATATTATTGACGAATATGTTAACCCTATTCTGAAAACAGGGACAGAGGATTGTGAAAGATAGAAAAACAAAAAGCGACATCCTCAAAAGGACGTCGCAACGTGGTTCCACCTTCATTTATGTTCCTCAAAAGAGAGGGACACCTCTGATTGGCTCTAACGTGGCCACCGTTTTATGTTTTCATAAAAAACTCAAGAGTAGTATCAGTTTAGGCTCTCTATGCGTTTCCAGCAACCACGCACTCTCTAGTAGAAAGGGACTAAGTGACTTGTCTCTATGGATTATTATAGCATGATTGTGAGATTTTTCAAGGATTTTGTGAAAGTTTTTTGTTTTTCAGTTTTGTAGAATATGCTTGATGCCAATACCGGAAGCCATGCCCACCAGAGCCAAGGTTTCATAGATTAGCAAGTAAATTAGTATAAACTCACCAAAGGTTATGATAGTAAAGCAAAAGAGCAGTCCGTTACCAATTAACCACCAAAGTGAGAAACGGAAACGGTAGCTATAAAGTAGCGATACAATCAAGATTACCAGAGGTGTAAAGAAGAGAATATTATTTACGTAGAGACTCTTGAGAAAAAGGGGGTCAGAAATGATTAGTGATAACAACTGATAAAGTGGCCAATAAAAGAAAAATATGACCAGATAGTAGGGGAGATGGGAATAGAATCTACGCATGATAATCACCTCGTTTTAAAAAACAGATAACTTAGATTTCTTACTATAATTATTATAGCATATTTAAAACAAGAAAGTAAATCTGTTGACAAAGAAGTTAGTTATTGGTAGAATAGTGAATGTCGTAAAGACAAATAACTTCTTCTTGGTTACAGGCATGCCAACCTGTCACTCGGATGAAGCCAAATAAAAAGGAGAAACATCATGGCAATCTCAAAAGAGAAAAAAAATGAAATCATTGCACAATATGCACGTCACGAAGGTGATACAGGTTCAGTAGAGGTTCAAGTTGCTGTCCTTACTTGGGAAATCAACCACCTTAACGAACACATCAAACAACACAAAAAAGACCACGCTACTTACCGTGGATTGATGAAAAAAATCGGTCGCCGTCGTAACTTGCTTGCATACTTGCGTAAAAATGACGTTAACCGTTACCGTGAGTTGATCAACTCTCTAGGACTTCGTCGCTAATCTTGCGTCTAAAACGTTTCTATACTTCGTTGGCTTCGGCTCGATGTACCATTAGTACAATATTCGCCTCGTCGCCTAGTCTATAAACGTTTTATCCAGCAAGACTGGAGCTCTCTGATTTTAAGAGGGCTTTTTTTGTTGTCACCTTACCTTGGTATGCTCAAGTACTATCTTTGCTTATGCTTCCTAGCATTGTAAGGTAAAATAAACCAGCTTTTCTCCCTTCGGGGAGATTTTTTTGTTTCACTAAAAATTTCGTACAATCTTCGGCTTACCGCCTAATCTATAAACGTTTTATCTAGCAAGAATCGTGATGCTAAGGGCGTCAAAATTCCGTATGAAAATAGGGAAAGGATACCGTGTTCGATGAACACAAGGAGTTTCATCTTTTTCACTAGGATTTTAGCCCAAGCTCAAATCAGCTCTCTGACTTCAGAGGGCTTTTTTATTGAGGTTTTATAGGTCACAATTTTGGAGACTACAAAAACCTCAAATGGTATCAGCTAATTACACCATAAAGGTGCGTAACTACTCGGCTTGAAAAGCCGAGTAGCTGTCTGCAAGCCCCCTCGGAGAGCCCACACTTTACGAAGTAAAGTATAGTATGTTATACTTTACATGGAAGTAGTCACCGAATTTCAGTTAGAAATTACTTTGTAACTACGTTTAGAAATTACTTTGTAACTACGTTTTGAGGAGGAGTAAAATGCTTTCCTATGTTCGAAATTACCCACTAGCGATAGCTAAATTAATGTGTCTGTGCTCTCCTAAAATCTGCTGATTTATTACTGACCAATACAGGAGGTTTTTTATGGGACAGACAATCATATCTGCTATTGGTGTTTATATTTCCACCAGTATCGATTATTTAATTATTTTAATTATTTTATTTGCACAGCTATCACAGAATAAACAAAAATGGCATATTTATGCGGGGCAATATCTAGGCACAGGCTTACTTGTAGGGGCGAGTTTAGTTGCTGCTTATGTCGTTAATTTCGTGCCTGAAGAATGGATGGTTGGATTGCTTGGTTTAATCCCTATCTATTTAGGGATTCGCTTTGCAATTGTTGGAGAAGGTGAGGAAGAAGAGGAAGAAGAGGAAGAAATTATTGAAAGATTAGAACAAAGCAAGGCAAATCAACTGTTTTGGACAGTTACATTGCTAACAATTGCGTCTGGCGGAGATAATTTAGGTATCTATATACCTTATTTTGCTTCGTTAGATTGGTCACAGACCCTCGTGGCCTTGCTTGTGTTTGTAATCGGTATAATTATCTTATGCGAGATTAGTCGGGTGTTATCCTCTATTCCGTTAATATTCGAGACAATTGAAAAATACGAGCGAATCATTGTGCCCTTAGTATTCATTCTACTTGGACTATACATCATGTATGAAAATGGCACGATAGAGACTTTTCTGACCGTGTAGATTTTTTTGTTTCACTAGGATTTTAGCCCGGGTTCAAATCAGCTCTCTGATTTTCAGAGGGCTTTTTACGTTGTCACCTTACCTCGATATACTCAAGTATTATCTTTACTTACGGTTCCTAGCACTATAAAACCAACTATATTCATTTGTTCTTATCTTGTTCCATTGTTGAAAATATGGTATACTTTTCATGAGAATTTTCTAAATTTTTAATATTCTATCAAAGGAGGTTTACATGCTTTCCAAATTTTCTGGAAGCCGACAAGACCAGCAATTTGTGTTACTTTTAGTTATTTTGCTAGGTATTTTAGGGATTTCTCTCTTTCTAGCAGTTTCAATGGGATCTGTTGCGATTGATCTAGGAGATACCTATCGGATTATGTTGAGCAGGTTGGGATTTCCTCTTGAGATAGGAGAGGTTTCCAAGTCTACTCTTGCCATTGTATGGAACATGAGATTCCCCCGAGTATTGTTAGGTCTGATAGTAGGAGCAGGCCTTTCTATGTGTGGTAGTGTGATGCAGTCTACAGTGAACAATCCCATAGCAGAGCCTTATGTCTTAGGAATATCTGCGGGTGCAACTCTAGGTGCAACATTGAGCATCATTCTTGGTTTAAAAGTGATGATTAGCCTTGGAGCTTTTCTTGGAGCTATTTTGGCAACAATTGCTGTCCTCCTCATTGCCTCTATGCAGGGAAGGATGACGACTTCTAGTCTAATCTTATCGGGAACGGTAGTCAACGCTCTCTTTTTGGCTTTTTCAAACTTTATTATCTCAGTCGGCGCTAATGCGGATAGTGTGATGACCATTAAGTTTTGGACCATGGGCTCGCTCGCTGGGACTTCCTGGTCTGACTTAGTCCTGCCAACTATAGTAGTAGGAATAGCCTTTCTATTTTTCGCTACCCAGTATCGTGTTTTCAATGCGATGATGATGGGAGATGAGGCTGCTTTAACTTTGGGAATTCCTTTACGATTTTATTGGTATCTTTATGTGACCATGGTGGCTGTGCTAACAGCAGTATTAGTGGCAACCTGTGGGATTATTGGATTTGTCGGTCTGATTACTCCACATTTAGCTCGAGGGTTAGTAGGAACGAATTATAAGAGGCTTTTTCCCGTTGCAACCTTGCTGGGTGCCCTCTTTGTTATCTGGGCAGACGTACTCTCTCGTATCATCATTCCAAACGCAGAGCTTCCTATTGGTATTTTCACAGCCTTAGTAGGTGCTCCCTTCTTTATCTACATTGTTGGAGGTAGACGAAGGGAGGTGAGGGTCTGATATGGACTTGATTTGTCAGGATATCCATTTTGGACTAGGAGAGAAAAAAATCCTTAAAGGAGTCTCTCTTAAGGTTAAAGGGAATCAATTTCACACGATATTAGGACCAAATGGAAGTGGAAAAACCAGTCTACTTAAACTCCTCTATCGTCAGGAAAAGGCGGACAAAGGTTTGATAAGCCTAGATGGAAAGCCTCTGGAACAATGGATGCTCAAAGAAACAGCCAAGCAAATGGCAGTTGTGACCCAGTTTAATCAACTGCAGTTTGATTGTACAGTTGAAGAAATCGTCTTGCTGGGAAGAACTCCCCACCTCTCTTTTTTACAGAAGGAAAGGGAAAGAGATTTTACACTCGTTCAAGATGCCCTCGTTAAGGTGGATATGCTCGAGAAGAAAACTCGTCTCTATTCGTCTCTGTCAGGGGGAGAAAAACAGCGAGTCTTACTAGCCCGCGCCTTGGCGCAAGAACCGACTCTTTTACTCCTAGACGAACCAACCAATCACCTGGATATCAGGTATCAGCTAGACTTGTTAGCCATTGTGAAAAATCTCAAGGTCAATGTTCTAGCTGTCCTACATGATATTCAACTTGCTTGTCGCTATTCGGATTATCTCTATTTGATGAAAGAGGGAGAAATCCTTTACCAAGGTACTCCAAAGGAGACCATCACCCCTGAGTCATTGCAAACTGTATATGGAGTTCAAAGTCAGGTGACTTGGACCGAGGATCAGCAAGCTATGATTCACTATTTATAAGAATGAAAAGGAAAACAAGATGAAAAAAACACTCAGTATTTTACTCGTGACAGTAGCTACCTTAACTTTGGCAGCTTGTGGTAACACTACTACAGAAAAAACTACCACACAGTCTAGCACAGAGACAAGTCAAAAGGCTAACGCAGAGACGACTTATCCGCTAACTATCAAAACTTATGATGCTAAAGGAAATGAAGTCGAACAAGTTTTTGACAAGGCACCTGAAAAAGTTATTACCAATAATCTTTCAACCACTGAAATCTTATTGGAGTTGGGGTTGAAGGATAAAATTGTTGGCATGCTTAACCCAGACAATGCTGTGACGGACAAATACAAGGACGCGATTGCGACTATTCCTCAAATTGGGGATAAAAAAACAGTCTCACAAGAGACAGTCCTTTCTTATGAGCCAGACGCTGTGATGGGGAGAAACATGATGTTTTCTGAAAAATCCTTGGGGACAGTTAGCACTTGGAATGAAAACAAAATCCCAGTTTATACGCAAAAAGCTTCTCTCTCAACAATTCAGCAAGATTTGGGGAATATCGTAGAAGATGTCAAA
Source organism: Streptococcus sp. 3705 (assembly GCF_013277145.1). Lineage (GTDB taxonomy): Bacteria > Bacillota > Bacilli > Lactobacillales > Streptococcaceae > Streptococcus. The sequence continues at coordinate 167,760 of NZ_VMMJ01000013.1, forward strand.
AATCTGGGAATGATTTTTAATGTTCAGGACAAGGCCAATGAATACGCAGCCCAATTACAAACTAAAATTGACGCTGTTAAGAAAGCAAACCCAGCAAGTCAAGGTGAAAAGAAAAAGGCTTTGATTATGGTTGCTTATAATGATGAAACCTTCGGTGCCTACAAGTCTGCTTTGCAAGAAAGTTTGCTGAACCAACTTGGTTATACAAACGTTGCTACGGGGACATCAGGCTTGACCTTGGAAAATCTCGTGTCAATGGATCCTGAATTGATTATCTATGTAACCAGCGATCGTAATAAAAAATTGGATGAAAAAGCAGTAGAGTTGCTGAAGGCAAATGCTGTTTTGGAAAGCGTTCCTGCTATTAAGAATCAAAAAATCATGACCATCTCTTACGATGAGTTGATGGATTATGGTCCAGCAGTGATTGATTCCCTTGAGAAAATCAATGACTTTATCAATAAATAATGAGTTTGATTGGGAAGGAATCCAAGTCAAGGTCAGCCTTCCTTTGACCTATGATCCCAATCAAACCTATCCAGTTATTCTCTTGAATGATGGAAACTTGGATTTCCTATCGTCCCTTTCCGAATCTGTGATTTTAGTGGGCTTGACCTCTAAAAATCGCCTAGATGACTACACTCCATGGAAGGCGGCTGCTTTGAGAGATGGAGCTCCAGATTTTGGCGGTCAGGCAAATGCTTATCATAGTGATTTATTTGGAGGTCTTTTAGATAAGTTGCAGTCGCTTTATCGACTGGATGAAGCACGCCTTGCCTACGGAGGTTATTCACTAGGTGGCTTGGTGGCAGTTTACAGTCTTTTCAGCTTTGATAAGGTTTCCTGTGTTTTTTCTATCTGCGGTTCCTTTTGGTATCCTGATTTTGTGGCTTACTGCAAGGCAGAGACAGTGAAAAATCTAGACTGTTTGCTGTATTTACAGAATGGTCAAACAGAAGGAGTCAATCATAGCAATCGCTTGGCTCAAGCACCAGTCTATGCTGAGAAAATCCATACCAGTCTTCAGAAACGCTATCCGAACAGCCAGTTTGTCTTTGACCCTTATGGACACCACGAACAAGTAGCTGAGCGATTCCTAGCTTTTTCTAGCTGGTTGGCCCAAAAATGGAAAATCGAATAAAAGATTTATCCCTTGGCTTTTGCCAAGGGATTGTTGTATTTATTTAACCAAGGTTTTCTCTCTTTTTATCTGGATTCCATACAAAGCTTGCGATAAAGCTAAAGATGATGGTTAGGATAGCGAGGATAATGGCAAGGATGAGGGCAGGGATGCGGATAAACCACCAGAGTGGATTTGGTTTTTTATTATTGTGCCATTGTTTCGTTTCTTCATCCAGACGTTGGAATTCTGCTTGGATACGATTGGCGACTGTTTCAATGCCTTCATCATTCATTTTCTTGATATCTGAGATATCGATTGGATTTCCAAAGTTCATATCAACACGCTCACGGCTAACCAAGCCCTTCAAGGTCATAGGACCTGTATAGGTAACCGGCATGATACGGACCTTGGCCATTTTGGCAATCAGGGCTACGCCACCCTTGACATCGTTTGAGTGACGGCTCCCACTTGGAAACATGATGAGAGAGCGGTCACTTTTTTTAAGAACATTGATAGGGTATTTGATGGCTGAGGCGCTAGGATTTTCACGGTCGATAGGAAAGGCGCCACACATACGGATCCACCAACCAAAGATACGGTTGGTAAAGAGCTCTTTTTTGGCCATAAAGATGAACTGTTTTGGCTTGGTCGCAAAGGCCATGTAAACAGGATCCCACCAGGTACGGTGAGGCGCAACCAAAATATAATTTTCATCTTGATTAGGAATTTTATCAGTATTATGATAATGGGCATTGCCATTGATGGACCATAGGAGTAATACAACTAATCCACGTAAATAAGTATAAAACATGCGATCTCCTTCGATTCTTTTCTTGTTATTATTATACCTTATCAAAGGAGGGCTGGCAAACTTTTCCCTTGACCAGGTCCATATTTGGGATGAGATTAGAATTCTTTTAGAAAAAATGATATGATATAATTTATGGATAAAAATAAGATTATGGGATTAACCCAAAGAGAAGTCGAGGAAAGACAGGCTAAGGGCTTGGTCAATGATTTTACTGCTTCGGCCAGTACCAGCACTTGGCAAATCATCAAACGAAATGTCTTTACCCTTTTTAACGCTTTGAACTTTGCCATTGCTTTGGCCCTTGCCTTTGTGCAGGCTTGGAGCAATCTGGTCTTCTTTGTCGTTATCTGCTTTAACGCTTTTTCAGGGATTGTGACGGAGCTCCGTGCCAAGCATATGGTGGACAAGCTCAATCTCATGACCAAGGAAAAGGTCAAGACTATTCGTGATGGCCAGGAAGTGGCTCTTAATCCTGAAGAATTGGTGTTAGGAGATGTCATTCGTTTGTCTGCTGGAGAGCAAATTCCTAGTGATGCCTTGGTTTTGGAAGGCTTTGCGGAAGTCAATGAAGCCATGTTGACGGGGGAAAGTGATTTGGTGCAAAAGGAAGTTGACGCCTTGCTTTTGTCAGGAAGTTTCCTAGCCAGTGGGGCAGTTTTAGCTCAAGTTCACCATGTCGGTGCAGACAACTATGCTGCTAAACTTATGCTTGAGGCTAAGACTGTGAAACCTATCAACTCTCGTATCATGGAATCGCTGGACAGGTTAGCAGGTTTTACTGGGAAAATTATCATTCCTTTTGGTCTAGCTCTCTTGCTAGAAGCCTTGATTTTAAAAGGCTTGCCTCTTAAGTCGTCCGTTGTAAACTCGTCGACAGCTCTTTTGGGGATGTTACCTAAGGGAGTTGCCCTTTTGACCATCACTTCGCTCTTGACAGCGGTGATTAAGTTAGGCTTGAAAAAGGTCTTGGTGCAGGAGATGTACTCCGTTGAGACCTTGGCGCGCGTGGATATGCTCTGTTTGGATAAGACGGGCACCATCACCCAAGGAAAGATGCAGGTAGAGGCTGTTCTTCCTCTGACGGAAACTTATGGTGAAGAGACTATTGCCAACATTTTGACTAGCTATATAGCTCATAGTGAGGATAAAAATCCAACTGCCCAAGCTATTCGCCAGCGATTCCAAGGCCAAGTAGCCTATTCTATGATTTCCAATCTCCCCTTCTCAAGCGACCGCAAGTGGGGTGCTATGGAGTTAGAAGGTTTGGGAACAGTTTTCTTAGGGGCGCCTGAGATGTTGCTGGATTCTGAGGTCCCAGAAGCCAGAGAGGCCTTGGAGAGAGGTTCACGTGTCTTGGTCTTGGCTCTCAGTCAGGAAAAACTAGACCATCACAAACCACAGAAACCATCTGATATTCAGGCTCTAGCCTTGCTGGAAATATTGGATCCCATTCGAGAGGGAGCAGCAGAGACGCTGGACTATCTCCGTTCTCAGGAAGTGGGCCTCAAGATTATCTCTGGTGACAATCCAGTTACGGTATCCAGCATTGCCCAGAAGGCTGGTTTTGCGGACTATGATAGTTATGTAGATTGCTCGAAAATTACGGATGAGGAATTGGTTGCTATGGCGGAGGAGACTGCTATTTTCGGACGGGTTTCCCCTCATCAAAAGAAACTCATCATCCAAACTCTGAAAAAAGCGGGTCATACAACGGCTATGACGGGAGACGGAGTCAATGATATTCTGGCTCTTCGTGAGGCGGATTGTTCTATCGTAATGGCGGAGGGAGATCCTGCGACTCGTCAGATTGCAAATCTGGTTCTCTTGAACTCTGACTTTAATGATGTTCCTGAGATTCTCTTTGAAGGTCGTCGCGTAGTCAATAACATTGCCCATATCGCCCCGATTTTCTTGATTAAGACCATCTATTCTTTCCTATTAGCGGTCATCTGTATTGCCAGTGCTCTTCTGGGACGGTCTGAATGGATCTTGATTTTCCCCTTTATTCCAATCCAGATTACCATGATTGACCAGTTTGTGGAAGGTTTCCCACCATTCGTTCTGACTTTTGAGCGAAATATCAAACCTGTTGAGCCAAATTTCCTCAGAAGATCCATGCTTCGTGCCCTACCAAGCGCTCTCATGGTCGTCTTCAGCGTTCTCTTTGTGAAAATATTTGGAAGTAGCCAAGGTTGGTCTGAGTTAGAAATCTCAACTCTCCTCTATTATCTCTTGGGGTCAATTGGTTTCTTATCCGTATTTAGAGCCTGCATGCCATTTACCCTATGGCGTGTCCTCTTGATTGTTTGGTCAGTAGGAGGCTTCCTAGCCACAGCTCTCTTCCCAAGAATTCAAAAACTGCTTGAAATTTCAACCTTAACAGGACAAACATTACCTGTTTATGGTGTCATGATGTTGGTCTTTACCGTGATTTTCATCCTGACTAGTCGCTATCAAGCCAGAAAATAAAGAAAGGCTGCAATCTGTGGATTGCGGTCTTTTTAGGTACAAGATTGCTAGCTGAAATGTGGTATAATAAGAGGTAATAGAGTTTTGGAAAGTGAGAGAAGATGATTTCAAAGAGATTAGAATTGGTGGCTTCTTTTGTGCCACGGGGAGCCATTTTACTAGATGTGGGGAGTGACCATGCTTATCTGCCTATCGAGTTGATCGAAAGAGGACAAATTAAAAATGCTATTGCGGGTGAGGTGGTGGAAGGTCCCTACCAGTCTGCGGTCAAAAATGTTGAGGCTCACGGCCTAAAGGAAAAAATCCAGGTTCGTTTAGCCAATGGCTTGGCAGCTTTTGAAGAGACTGACCAAGTGTCTGTCATTACCATTGCTGGTATGGGTGGTCGTTTGATTGCTAGGATATTGGAAGAAGGCTTGGACAAGTTAGCTAATGTAGAGCGTTTGATCCTCCAGCCCAATAATCGTGAAGACGATTTGCGTATCTGGTTACAAGAGAACGGATTTCAGATTGTAGCTGAAAACATCTTAGAAGAAGCTGGCAAGTTTTACGAGATTTTGGTTGTGGAAGCAGGACAAATGAAGCTATCAGCCAGTGATGTTCGCTTTGGTCCTTTTTTGTCCAAAGAAGTCAGCCCAGTCTTTGTCCAAAAATGGCAAAAAGAAGCTGTTAAGCTAGAGTTTGCCCTCGGAAAAATCCCAGAAAAAAATCTGGAGGAACGTCAAGTTCTAGTGGATAAAATTCAAGCCATCAAGGAGGTTCTCCATGCTAGCAAGTGAAGTAATTAACGCATATGAAGCCTTTTGCCCTCAGGAATTTTCAATGGAGGGAGACAGTCGTGGCCTGCAAATTGGAACTTTGGACAAGGATATCCAAAGGGTTATGGTGGCTCTCGATATTCGTGAAGAAACGGTGGCTGAAGCCATTGAAAAGGGTGTGGACTTGATTATTGTCAAGCACGCGCCGATTTTCCGTCCCATCAAGGATTTGATATCCAGCCGTCCACAAAATCAGATTTACATTGATCTCATCAAGCATGACATCGCAGTTTATGTAAGCCATACCAATATTGACATCGTTGAAAATGGCCTTAATGACTGGTTCTGCCAGATGCTAGGCATTGAGGAGACGACTTATCTGCAGGAGACAGGTCCTGAACGTGGGATTGGACGTATTGGGAATATTCAGCCTCAGACCTTTGGAGAATTAGCCCAGAATGTCAAGCAAGTCTTTGGTCTAGATAGTCTTCGATTGGTGCATTATCAAGAGAGTGATTTGCAGAAGTCTATTTCAAGAGTGGCCATCTGTGGTGGTAGCGGGCAGTCTTTCTATAAGGATGCTTTAGCTAAAGGAGCAGAAGTCTATATCACTGGTGATATTTACTACCACACTGCCCAGGATATGTTGTCTGATGGCTTGTTGGCATTGGACCCAGGTCACTATATTGAAGTGATTTTTGTGGAAAAAATTGCAGAGCTTCTTAATCTATGGAAAAGAGAAAATGGCTGGACAATCGATATTGTACCTAGTCAAGCATCGACCAATCCTTTCCACCATATCTAGTTAGAAAGTGAAAACAATGAAAAAAGTTGCTATTATCGGAGCAGGAATTGTGGGAGCCACAGCAGCCTACTACCTCTCGAAAGAAAGTGACCTAGAAGTAACCGTCTTTGACCATGGACAAGGTCAAGCTACCAAGGCCGCAGCAGGAATTATCAGCCCCTGGTTTTCCAAACGCCGCAACAAGGCCTGGTACAAAATGGCACGCTTGGGGGCTGATTTTTATGTGGATTTATTAGCTGATTTAGAGAAGTCAGGGCAAGAAATAGACTTTTACCAGCGTTCGGGAGTTTTTCTCTTGAAAAGACATGAATCCAAGTTGGAAGAACTCTATCAACTAGCCTTCCAGCGAAGAGAAGAATCTCCCTTGATAGGGCAATTAGCCATTCTGGATCAAACATCAGCAAATGAATTATTCCCTGGTTTGCAGGGATTTGACCACCTGCTCTATGCTTCTGGTGGAGCGAGAGTAGATGGACAACTCTTAGTCACTCGTTTGCTGGAAGCCAGTCACGTCAAGCTGGTCAAAGAAAAAGTGACTCTGACACCTTTAGCATCAGGTTATCAGATTGGCGAAGAGGTGTTTGATCAGGTTATTTTGGCGACGGGAGCTTGGTTGGGGGACTTGTTAGAACCCTTGGGTTATACTGTGGATGTCCGTCCTCAAAAAGGGCAATTACGAGATTATCAGCTTGCCCAAGACATGGAAGCTTACCCTGTTGTCATGCCAGAAGGGGAGTGGGATTTGATTCCTTTTGCAGGTGGGAAATTGTCCTTAGGAGCCACCCATGAAAATGACATGGGATTTGATTTGACGGTAGATGAAGCCTTGCTCCAGCAAATGGAGGAAGCAACTTTGCCTCACTATCCTGTTTTATCGGAAGCGACTTCCAGAAGTGAACGAGTGGGAATTCGTGCCTACACCAGTGATTTCTCACCTTTCTTTGGGCAGGTGCCAGAATTGGCAGGTGTCTATGCTGCTAGTGGACTAGGTTCATCAGGGCTCACAACTGGTCCTATCATTGGCTACCATCTAGCTCAACTGGTCCAAGACAAGGAGTTGACCTTGGACCCTGAAAACTATCCAATTGAAAACTATGTCAAACGAGTAAAAAGTGAATAAGAATTTTACTGAAATTTTAGCCATCCCTCTAGGACGGCAAATGACATTCCCTATCAAAAATGGTAAAATAAGAAAAAATAATCCGAGAATCGAGGAAAGAAGATGCAAGAAAAGATTTTGGTAACGGGTGGGGCAGGTTTTATTGGAACCCACACTGTTATTGAGTTAATCCAAGCAGGTCATCAGGTTGTTGTGGTGGATAACCTTGTCAACAGCAATCGAAAAAGTTTAGAAGTTGTTGAAAGAATTACAGGAGTTGAAGTGCCTTTCTATGAGGCAGATATTCGTGATACAGATACCCTCAGAGATATTTTCAAGCAAGAAGAACCAACAGGGGTCATTCACTTCGCTGGCTTGAAGGCTGTCGGTGAATCTACCCGTATCCCTCTTGCCTATTATGACAACAATATAGCAGGAACTCTTAGTCTTTTGAAGGTAATGGAAGAAGCCAACTGTAAAAACATCATTTTCAGTTCTTCTGCGACAGTTTACGGAGATCCGCACACAGTACCCATCTTGGAAGATTTCCCACTTTCAGTGACCAATCCATACGGTCGTACCAAACTCATGTTAGAGGAAATTTTGACAGATATCTACAAGGCAGACTCAGAATGGAATGTGGTCTTGCTTCGTTACTTTAACCCAATCGGAGCCCATGAGAGTGGTGATTTAGGAGAAAATCCAAATGGTATTCCAAACAATCTCTTGCCATATGTGACGCAAGTAGCCGTTGGAAAACTAGAACAAGTGCAAGTGTTTGGAGACGATTACGATACGGAAGACGGAACGGGTGTTCGTGACTATATCCACGTCGTCGATTTGGCCAAAGGTCACGTCGCAGCTCTGAAAAAAATCCAAAAAGGTTCAGGTCTAAACGTTTATAACCTTGGAACAGGTAAAGGCTACTCAGTTCTTGAAATTATCCAAAATATGGAAAAAGCAGTGGGACGTCCGATTCCTTACCGCATTGTAGACCGTCGCCCAGGTGATATTGCAGCATGCTATTCAGATCCTGCAAAAGCCAAAGCAGAACTTGGCTGGGAAGCAGAATTCGACATCACCCAAATGTGTGAAGACGCATGGCGTTGGCAAAGCAAGCATCCAAATGGATTTGAAGACTAAGATGGTGATGTCAATCATTGTCCCCTGTTTAAACGAAGAGGAAGTACTTCCTCTTTTTTATCAGGCTTTGGAAGATTTGATTCCTGATTTGGAAACAGAAATCGAGTATGTCTTTGTCGATGATGGCTCAAGCGATGGAACCTTGGAACTCTTAAAGGCCTATCGGGAACAAAATCCGGCAGTGCATTATATTTCTTTCTCGCGAAATTTTGGCAAAGAAGCAGCTCTGTATGCAGGCTTACAATATGCGACAGGAGATCTGGTGGTGGTAATGGATGCAGACCTCCAGGATCCTCCGAGTATGTTGCTTGAGATGAAAAATTTACTAGACCAGAATGCAGACTTGGACTGCGTAGGAACACGAAGAACCAGTCGAGAGGGAGAACCCTTCTTTCGCAGTTTCTGTGCAGATCTCTTTTACCGCCTTATGCAAAAAATTAGCCCAGTAGCCTTGCCCTCAGGTGTTCGTGATTTTCGCATGATGAGAAGGTCTGTAGTCGATGCCATTTTAAGTTTGACTGAGTTCAATCGTTTTTCTAAAGGACTTTTTGCCTGGGTCGGTTTTAAAACCTACTATCTGGACTATCCTAATGTCGAAAGGCAGGCCGGCAAGACCAGTTGGAGTTTTAGGAAACTCTTTTTCTACTCCATTGAAGGGATTGTTAATTTTTCAGATTTCCCCCTGATTATAGCCTTTGTAGCTGGTCTCCTATCTTGTTTTATTTCTCTACTGATGACCTTTTTTGTTGTGGTTCGGACTCTCATTTTGGGCAATCCGACATCAGGTTGGACCTCTCTGATGGCTGTTATTCTCTTTCTTGGAGGCATTCAACTCTTGACCATTGGAATTCTCGGCAAGTACATCAGTAAAATTTATTTGGAGACCAAAAAAAGACCACTTTATCTCATCAAAGAAAAAAGTGACCTTCCTGATTTTACAGAAAAAAATAAAGTGAAAAGACTATAATTTTACATGGAAATATGCTAAACTAGAGGGAGTAGATTATCGCCATTGATTTATGCTTCCTGATTGCTAATCAGGGCGAGAGTTGGGCAGTTTTTAACAGCTTCTAAGACATCCTGACAAGGAGAAATTTCTTTTTCTAGTTGATCAGGATCATCGTAAAAACGCACGATTCCATTATCGTGGTAATCAAATAAATCAGAATAAGTTTGGCAAAGCCCACAGGCGATACATCGTTCAGGTATAAGTGTGATTTTCATGTTCATATTTATATTGTAATAAGAAAAGTAAAAAAAAACAAGGAGTAGGGTATGGAAAAAGAACCGTGGCAAGAAGATATTTATGATCAAGAAGAATCAAGAGCAGAGCGTCGTAAGAGAACTCAAGGCAGAGATGTAGTGGCCAATCGTGTCTTGACGATTTTAGCTAGTATTTTCTTCGTGATTGTAGTCGTGATGATTATTGTTCTTATCTATCTATCAACGGGGGGGGAGTAATCGCACGGCAGCCTTGAAAGATTTTCACGATTCTGATGCAAGTGTAGTACAAGTCTCATCTTCAAGCAGTTCCCAGCCTGAGCAGAGTTCAGAATCTTCTTCTGAACACTCGGAGGAAGCTACAGATCCAGAAGGGACGACAAAAGTCTTAGCTGGAGAAGGGGAAGCAGCCATTGCCGCTCGTGCAGGAATCTCCATTGCTCAGTTAGAGGCCTTAAATCCTGGGCACATGGCTACAGGATCTTGGTTTGCTAATCCAGGTGATGTTATAAAAATAAAATAGGAGCCGATATGAAAACAATTCAAATTGCTATTGACGGTCCTGCTTCAAGTGGTAAGAGTACGGTCGCAAAAATTATTGCCAAGGACTTTGGATACACCTACCTAGATACAGGTGCCATGTATCGTGCAACGACCTACATGGCTCTCCAAAACCAGTTAGGAGTAGAAGAAGTCGAAGCCCTTCTAGCCTTGTTGGACCAGCATCCAATCAGTTTTGGACGTTCAGAAACTGGAGAACAGCTTGTCTTTGTAGGGGATGTGGATATTACCCACCCTATCCGTGAAAATGAGGTGACCAATCATGTTTCTGCTATTGCAGCAATTCCTCAAGTGCGTGAGAAACTGGTTTCTCTCCAACAAGAAATTGCCCAACAAGGCGGGATTGTCATGGACGGTCGCGATATTGGGACTGTTGTATTGCCACAAGCAGAATTAAAAATTTTCCTAGTAGCTTCTGTTGATGAGAGAGCAGAGCGTCGTTACAAGGAAAATGTTGCCAAGGGAATTGAAACAGACCTTGAAACTCTAAAAGAGGAAATTGCTGCGCGTGACTACAAGGATAGTCATCGTGAGACTTCGCCTCTCAAACAAGCAGAGGATGCTGTCTACCTTGATACAACTGGTTTGAACATTCAAGAAGTAGTTGAAAAAATCAAAGCAGAAGCTAAAAAAAGAATGTAAATGTAGAAAAGCCGATAGATAGATATCGGTTTTTTTCTAAATTTGTCAAAATGCTGATTTTAGGGTATAATAGTTGCTGTTCGAGAAATTTTGATTTTCAAAGAATAGCGAATGATGATAAGGAGAAACCATGAACAACCTACCAAATTGCCCAAAATGTAACTCAGAGTATGTCTACGAAGACGGTGCCCTACTGGTTTGCCCAGAGTGTGCTTATGAGTGGAATCCTGCTGAAGTTGCAGATGTAGAAGAGGGTCTTGTTGCTATCGATGCCAATGGAAATAAATTGGCTGACGGTGATACAGTAACTCTCATCAAGGACTTGAAGGTAAAAGGTGCGCCAAAAGATTTGAAACAAGGGACGCGCGTGAAAAATATTCGCATCGTAGAAGGCGACCACAATATCGACTGTAAGATTGATGGCTTCGGTGCCATGAAACTCAAATCAGAGTTTGTGAAGAAAATTTAAACATGTCAAAACACTATAAACTTGTATTTTATAGCCGTATCTTCTTGTTTCTAGCGGCTTTTACGGGAGTTTACCTTGAAATTACCAAGCATGGTGGTTTTGGGATGCTTCTCTATTACACGGTTCTGTCCAACCTCTTGGTAACTATTTTTACCCTTTATCTTCTAAAGGTTATGAGCCGTGTAGGTGAAAACTGGCAAAGACCAAGTCTCTTGCGCTTAAAAGGTGGAGTCACCATGAGTATCATGATTACCTGTGTGATTTACCATTTCCTCTTAGCGCCTATTGCGACTAATTTCTATACCCTAGAAAATTTCCTTTGCCACTATATCGTTCCCCTCTGGTTTTTCGCAGATACCCTCTTTTTTGACAAACAGGGTCAATACAAGATTTGGGATCCAATTGTGTGGACCATTTTACCCTTGCTGTATATGATGTTTGCTCTTTTTAATGGCTTGGTTTTAAAACTCAATATTCCAAATGCCAAGGATAATCCTTTCCCTTACTTCTTTTTGAATGTGAACAAGGGTTGGGATGTTGTGTTTAAGTGGTGTCTGATTATCTTTGTTGCCTATATGGTAGCAGGATTTATCTTCTACTTTATTAAGCAAATCAAGAGAAAGTCATCCTAAGACACAAGGGATTCATTTTCGAGTTTAAGAAGGAGTCTGTATACCAATGGGACTTCTTCTTTTCTTGCTTGTTTGATAACGATCAAAAAAGTAGAAGATTAAGAGAAATATAGAAAGAGATTTCATGAAACAATTTTTAGAACGGGCCAGTATTTTGGCTCTCTCCCTCGTTTTGATTACCTCCTTTTCCATCTCGAGTGCCCTGCCAGCCATGTTTGACTATTATCAAGGTTATCCTAAGGAACAAATTGAGCTCTTGGCGAGCTTGCCTTCCTTTGGAATCATGATGATGTTACTGCTAAATGGTTTCTTAGAAAAAATATTTCCTGAGCGCTTACAGATTAGTTTGGGCTTGTTGATTTTATCACTAAGTGGAACAGCTCCCTTTTGGTATCAAGCCTATCCCTTTGTCTTTGGGACACGGATTCTTTTTGGTTTGGGAGTTGGGATGATCAATGCCAAGGCTATTTCTATTATCAGTGAACGCTATCAAGGAAAAACCCGAATTCAGATGCTAGGATTACGCGGTTCTGCAGAGGTCGTTGGGGCTTCTCTCATTACTTTGGCAGTCGGCCAATTGTTGGCCTTTGGTTGGACAGCTACCTTCCTAGCCTATAGTGCTGGATTTTTGGTGCTGATCCTATATCTACTCTTTGTCCCTTATGGCAAAGAAAAGAAAGCAGTCAAGAAAAAGGAGAAGGAAGCAAGTCGTTTAACTGGGGAAATGAAAGGCTTGATTTTTATCCTAGCTATAGAAGCGGCAGTTGTAGTTTGTACCAATACGGCTATTACCATCCGTATTCCAAGTTTGATGGTGGAAAGAGGACTTGGAGATGCCCAGTTATCTAGTTTTGTTCTTAGTGTCATGCAGTTGATCGGGATTGTGGCTGGGGTGAGTTTTTCTTTCTTGATTTCTATCTTTAAGGAAAAATTGCTCCTCTGGTCTGGTATTACCTTCGGCTTAGGGCAAATCGTGATTGCCTTGTCTCCATCCTTGTGGGTGGTAGTGGCAGGAAGCATTCTGGCTGGTTTTGCCTACAGTGTAGCCTTGACGACGGTCTTTCAACTTGTCTCTGAACGAATTCCAGCTAAACTCCTCAATCAAGCAACTTCATTTGCTGTATTAGGCTGTAGTTTCGGAGCCTTTACGACCCCATTTGTTCTAGGTGCAATTGGCTTACTAACTCACAATGGGATGTTGGTCTTTGCTATCTTAGGATCTTGGTTGATTGTAACCTCTATCTTTGTCATGTACCTACTTCACAAGAGAGCTTAGGATTGGTTTCCTAAGTTTTTCTTTTTGTGAATTTTGTACCCAGACAATTATAAATTTTCTAGCTTGTTACGAGACTAATTTCTTGATAAAATAGAAGTTATGACGAGATACAAAGCAACTATTTCCTATGATGGTTATGCCTTTTCTGGTTTTCAGCGCCAGCCTCATGCGCGTAGCGTTCAGGAAGAAATTGAAAAAACCTTGACCAGGTTAAATAAAGGGCAAGCCATTACTGTTCACGGTGCTGGTAGGACAGATAGTGGGGTTCATGCTTTGGGACAGGTGATTCATTTTGACCTGCCCTATCAGATGGATGAGGAGAAGCTCCGTTTTGCCTTGGATACCCAGTCTCCTGAAGATATCGATGTGGTTTCGATTGAGCTTGTGGCGGATAATTTTCATTGCCGTTATGCCAAGCACAGCAAGACCTATGAGTTTATCGTGGATAGGGGCCGTCCCAAAAATCCGATGCGCCGTCACTATGCCACTCACTTCCCCTACCCACTCGATGTGGAGAGGATGCAGGAGGCCGTCAAAAGGCTAGAAGGAACCCACGATTTCACAGGCTTTACAGCATCTGGGACCAGCGTAGAGGACAAGGTTCGCACCATCACAGAAGCTAGTCTCAGGGTTGATGAGACAGGCCAGTTTTTGACCTTTACCTTTTCAGGAAATGGTTTCTTGTATAAGCAGATTCGCAATATGGTGGGGACACTGCTCAAAATCGGAAATAATCGAATGCCAGTAGAGCAGATTGACCTGATTTTGGAGAAAAAGAACAGGCAACTTGCAGGTCCCACTGCAGCACCAAATGGTTTATATTTAAAGGAGATTCGTTATGAAGAATAATCGTATTTTAGCACTTTCAGGAAATGATATTTTTAGTGGTGGTGGATTGTCCGCTGATTTGGCGACCTATACCTTGAACGGCTTGCATGGCTTTGTAGCAGTAACTTGCTTGACAACCTTGACAGAAAAAGGATTTGAGGTCTTTCCAACTGACGATACCATTTTTCAATATGAATTAGATAGCTTGCGTGATGTGGAATTTGCAGGGATTAAGATTGGTCTTCTACCAACTGTCAGTGTAGCTGAGAAGGCATTGGATTTTATCAAGCAACGCCCAGGAGTGCCTGTGGTTCTGGATCCTGTATTGGTCTGCAAGGAAACGCATGACGTAGCAGTTAGTGAACTCTGCCAAGAGTTGATTCGCTTTTTCCCTCATGTCAGTGTGATTACGCCTAATCTTCCTGAAGCAGAATTATTAGCTGATCAGGAAATTAAAACCTTGGAAGATATGAAAGCTGCAGCGCAGAAATTGCATGAATTAGGCGCGCCAGCAGTCATTATCAAGGGAGGCAATCGCCTTAGTCAGGACAAGGCTGTAGATGTCTTTTATGACGGACAAACCTTTACAGTCCTAGAAAATCCTGTCATTCAAGGGCAAAATGCTGGTGCAGGTTGTACCTTTGCCTCTAGCATTGCCAGTCACTTGGTTAAAGGTGATGAACTTTTACCAGCAGTAGAAAGCTCTAAGGCTTTCGTTTATCGTGCCATTGCACAAGCAGATCAGTATGGAGTAAGACAATATGAAGCAAACCAAAACAACTAAAATCGCCCTTGTATCCCTATTAACCGCCCTCTCTGTGGTCCTAGGCTATTTCTTAAAAATTCCAACACCGACAGGCATTCTAACTCTTTTAGATGCGGGTGTCTTCTTTACGGCTTTCTACTTTGGTAGTCGTGAAGGGGCTGTAGTCGGAGGACTGGCAGGTTTCTTGATTGACCTCTTATCAGGCTATCCTCAGTGGATGTTCTTTAGTTTGGTCAACCATGGCTTGCAGGGATTTTTCGCAGGATTTAAAGGAAAAACTCAGTGGTTAGGCCTTATCTTAGCAACGATTGCCATGGTAGGGGGTTACGCCTTGGGTTCTACATTGATGAATGGCTGGGCTGCAGCCCTACCAGAAATCCTACCAAATTTCATGCAAAATATGGTAGGGATGATTGTAGGATTTATTCTTAGTCAAAGTATCAAGAAGATTAAGTAAAGAAATCTGGATAAAAGTCTTTCAAATAAGAAAAACGCATAGTATCAGGTGTTTGAACCTTGATAGTATGCGTTTTATTATGTGACTATTAGTCCGTCTCGCTCCGTTAGGTGCGAGACAAAAAAACCACCCGCTATGCGGGTGCGCGTCGAAGGTTATACCAAAAAAACTCCGAACGCGATACAATAAAGGTGTTCAAGCTAATTGTAAAGCGAAAGGAGAAAAATATGGTACAAAAGGCTCATAGTTTAT